>CBFDEE010000149.1:0-6732 GCA_965603745.1 uncultured Bacteroides sp.
AATCTTTTGTCGTAATACCTCGCTCAGGCCCAGGGCACCCATGCCGATCCAGATGGCAAAAGTGTAAAAGGAGCCTGCATAGGCATAATCCCTCTCCCGCGGCTGGAACGGATACTGGTTAAGGTAGCCTACGATCGCAATGCCGGTCATAAAGAAAAGCATGGTTATCACCCAGAAATCCTTCTGATTGCGCCGGTACTGGAAAATCATTCCAACGATCCCCAGTATCAGAGGCAGCATATAATACCTGTTCCGAGCCGCATTGTCTTCCATGAATCCAGGGATCTGATCCTGCGGTCCAAGCCTTGCCTCATCAATGAATTTAATTCCACTGATCCAGTTGCCCTTATAAAATTCACCGTGTCCCTGCAGATCATTCTGCCTCCCCGAGAAGTTCCACATGAAATACCGGAGGTACATATGTCCGACCTGGTAGCGGAAAAAGAAAAGCAGGTTTTCACCGAAGGTTGGTTTGCGGAGGACTTCCGATTCCCCGTTGGGATAATTAACCGTAACGGCGGTCCCCTCGATCCTGCCCCATTGTTTGTATGCCTCGACGTGATTTGCCTGTGAACTCCACATACGTGGGAAAAACGTAATGAACCTCTCATCAAATACCAGTTTCTGCCGGTAACTGGTCTTTTCATATCTGCCGTCTATCCTTGTCCGGATGGCTTTACCGTTCTCACCACGGAGTATGGGAGCATTATAGTACTGTCCGCGGATCAGGGGACTCGAACCGTATTGTTCACGGTTCAGGTAGTCCAGGAGCGAAAAGATATGTTCGGGATTATTCTGTTCCATGGGTGGATCTGCCATTGAGCGGATAAGTATCACACCGTAGGAAAAATAGCCTATCACAATAACAGAAAAAGACACCAGGATCATATTAAGCACGGTCCGGCGCCTGCGGTGAGTTAAAAATATCAGGTATCCCAGGAGTCCCGCGGCCACCAGTACGAATAAAACAACACCCGAGTTGAAAGGCAGGCCGAAGCCATTGACCAATATTAATTCGAACAGACCGGCTACCTTAACTATGCCCGGGATAACAATATAAAGCAGGATCAGCAGAAGCAGAACTGATATGCCCAGGCTGGCCAGGATACCTTTCCGGTCAGGTTTGTATTTCCGGAAATAATATACAAAGACAATGGCGGGAATAGCCAGCAGGTTAAGAAGGTGGACCCCGATGGACAATCCCATCAGATAAGCAATCAGGATGATCCACCGGTTCGCCCCGGGCGAATCGGCCACGTTCTCCCATTTTAGTATGGCCCAGAATACCAGTGCGGTAAACAAACTCGATGTGGCATAGACTTCAGCTTCTGCGGCTGAAAACCAGATGGTATCCGAAAAAGTACAGGCAAGGGCACCTACCAGTCCCGCACCGATAACAGAAACGAGTCCCCCGCCGGAAAGCTCACCATTCCTGCTGACAATCTTTTTTGCCAGGTGGGTAATTGTCCAGAAAAGAAATGCAATGGTCATGGCGCTGGCCAGGGCAGAAACGGTATTGATCCATTTTGCCACCTGTTCAGGGCCGGAAGCAAAAATGGAGAAAAACCTTGAAACCAGCATGAAAAACGGAGCTCCTGGAGGGTGCCCCACCTCCAGTTTGTATGAAGCTGCAATAAATTCACCGCAATCCCAGAAGCTTGCAGTGGGTTCACTGGTCAGCAAGTATACAACAGCAGAAATCAGGAAAACGATCCAGCCGGTAATGATGTTGGCTCGCCTGAAGGTGTTCATGTATAATTGGTATCGAAGTATACTGATATCTTAACAAATAAAGGGTTTTTTGCCGAATCTGGACCGGAT
Organism: uncultured Bacteroides sp.; assembly: GCA_965603745.1. Lineage (GTDB taxonomy): Bacteria > Bacteroidota > Bacteroidia > Bacteroidales > SM23-62 > SM23-62. Next base: position 1,822 of record CBFDEE010000149.1, read on the forward strand.
TTTAAGGTTTTTTAACCGCCTGCCGGAGATAAGCGGCCGGTTGTGAACCGCCATGGCCGGGAAGCCCAGTATTCACCTGCATATTCCACCCCGATACGGGGACCCGCAATTACTTCCACGGTCCCGGGATGATCTTCCACCCATAAGCGGGGAGAGCTGCCAAGGTCCTCCGCGTAAAAATCCCCGTTAACTGCAAAATGACGGGTCAGGCGTCCCGGTCCCTCTACAGAATCCACTCCTCTCAGAAGTACTGCCTGGGCCGCATCTTTTTCCCCCGTTACAAAGTTCAGCATCCAGTACATGCCATATATCAGGTAAACGTACACAAATCCGCCTGGTCCGAACATCACTTCTGTCCTGTCTGTTCTGCCTTTCGATGCATGGCATGCCAGGTCTTCGGAGCCCCTGTAGGCCTCAACCTCGGTAATCCTGCCCAGGATCCGGCTTCCGTCATCAAACCGGCGCACCAGAACTTTCCCGAGCAGTTCCGGGGCAACCTCCAGCACATCCCTTTGAAAAAACCCTGCGCTGATACGAGGAAAATTGAAATCCTTATCCGGTTTTCCTTTTACAGCCACTAATAAATGATCTTGTCGGTTTTCTGGTCCCAGCGCCTGAATGCCTCGATGGCCTCCCCTCCGAGTACCTGCCTGAAAGGGATCTGGCGCTGGCCCGGTGAGCGATCCACTTCCCTGTAGATATGCTCATCCTTGAAGCCGTACTGTGAAGCATCCTCCCTTGTATTGCCGTAATAGATCTCCCGCAGTCCTGCCCAGTAAACTGCCCCCAGGCACATGGGACAGGGTTCACAGCTTGTATACAGGGTGCAGTCATCCAGGAGAAAACGCTGCAGTTTTTCAGCCGCCGAACGTATGGCGTTGACTTCCGCATGGGCTGTCGGATCGTTGTCATCAGCAACGGTGTTTACTCCCGTGGCAATAATCTCACCTCCACGGACAATAACCGCTGCAAATGGTCCCCCTCCCCGGTCAATATTCTCAATCGACATCCGGATGGCAAGACGCATTATTTCTTCATGGTCCATGATCTTTTTGTGGTTCGTCATCTCTTCCTGGTTCGTCATTTCGTCATGTTTCAAAGTTACACAAACCTGCATTTAGTATGTCCTGTTTACCAGCCATTCCCGACAATAATCCGGTCAGCTGTTCAGTCTTCTTCCTGCGGGACAGTAGCCAGCAGGAACAGGGCATAGAAGAAAGCAAAGAAAGATACACCGGTATGCGTTTCCAGGGTGTCCTCGTTCAGCATGGACATGAAAGCTACGAGCAGGAATGTCCATATGAAATAACCCCGGCCCCTGCTTTCCAGGTAAACCGGGTAAAGCAGACTGAACATGATCCACAGGAATCCGAGGATCCCGTATGTCAGCAGGAAGGTAAGATACTGGTTATGCGCCCTGAGCCTCCAGCGTTCGTCCAGGGGACTTTCCATTCTTTCATAATAGTCCTCAAAGGCCATGCTGACATCGCCGGTACCGACTCCGATCCATGGATTTTCCCTGATGATGCCGAGAGCGGCCCGGAGATAATGAATCCGCTGGGTCACGGAATGCCCGGAGGGATTCCCTCCCTTCCTGTACACATCGATCTGCCAGAGAATATCGTATACCTTTGAATAAAAACTCCATTTCCTGCCATAGAGGTAGTTCGCCTTTCCCTGTTCGATGAATTCCACATCCTCCCTGCTCAGGCGGCTTACCCCCGCAGAATCTTTTCTCAGTCCCATCGATGTAAGGTACCTGATAAGAGTGTACTTGATCTCATTGCCCTGCGCATCCCGGCCGTGATAGTCCGTTTTACTGATGCGGTTCCATTCCTGCTCAAGCTCCGTTTCGCAAAGGTAAAGATATATGTAGTGCCCGTTTTCAATGAAGGGACTGTCGAAATCATGTGAATAGGGCCGTCCACCGGCAGTGGTCTGTTCAATGGTTTCCGGGTCTACCTGTTCCACCTTGTAAAAACGGCCAAGGGATTTCGTCAGCAGTGACATCCCGAAAAGCAGTGCGGTCAGCATGAATACCGCCAGTGTCCAGCGCAGCACTACGCTCCATACCCTGTGGAGATAGATCCAGAAAATGATAAAGGAAGCAACAATGAAGATCAATATCCCTGTTATGGCCTGAAGGATAAACAGGAACAGTATGAACCAGACCATTAAGGCCGTATACAATGCAGGCTCCCATTTAAATGTTGAAAAGTCCCTGTTAAAGACCATATAGATCAGGGAAAAAATGGCAATATTGATCAGGAGGGAAAAACGGATATGGCTGACAAAAAGGGATATTTCCCTGATGTCGCTGAATTCAACATCAATAACTCCGGTCAGAACGGACACACTGGCAAGAGATCCGACCAGTACACCTGCAACGAGCGCCAGAAGGATCCATTTCAGCTGCGGCCTGCTGACGGGCGGAGTAGTTCCCATCAGCAATACAAGTGCGATCACCGGAAGCTTAATGCGAAGGTCATGAAAGGCATATGTAAAATCACTTGTATAAAGTAATCCCAGCAGAAAAACCACATATATCGAAAGTACCAGCCAGAGCGATTTCCGGGAACGGAACATCTTCCATTTTTCGGTGAACCGGCCTTCCAGCAGCCAGTTTGCAGCCAGGACCAGCTGAAAAACACTTGTAGTAAATATTGAAAGCGGAAGGCTCGCTGCAAGACAGGCCAGACTGATGAAATATATTCTGGAATGTACTTCCTTGCCAAACATTACAACGGTTCTGATCTGGTGGATAACAAATGCAATTTAAAATATATTATTTCAAACCTTACAATAATATTTATAAACGGCACTTAACTGTGTATTAACTAACTGATTACGCGAGTCTTACGAGAAGAAAAAATTATTTGACCGGTTTATTACTTTAATCAAAAAAAGATTTGTATTTTTGCGAACCACAAATTCAGGGTTTGATATTCATAAACAGACTAATAAAGCAAGTAAAGTGGATACTTTGAGTTATAAAACAAAATCGGCGAATAAGGATAGCGTCAAGAAGGAATGGATACTGATAGACGCCGAGAACGAGGTGCTTGGCAGGCTTGCAAGTAGAGCGGCTGCTATCCTCAGGGGAAAACATAAGACGGATTTTACGCCTCATGTGGATTGCGGAGACTATGTCATTATCATAAATGCAGAAAAAGTTAAGCTTACCGGAAATAAAAGGACCGACAAACAATATTTCAGGCATACCGGTTATCCCGGGGGCCAGGTAATTGATACCCCTGAGAAACTCTTTGCCAGGAAGCCGTCAGCCGTTGTGGAAAAGGCCATTCGCGGAATGCTCCCGAAAAGCAGGCTGGGACGTCAGATGTTCCGGAACCTGCATGTCTTTACGGGACCCAAGCATACGCATGAAGCACAGCAACCAAAAGAAATCAAATTAAACGATATTAAGTAAGAACATGGAGGCGATCAATACAATAGGAAGAAGAAAAGCCGCTGTTGCCCGCATATATGTGAACGATGGGAAAGGCCAGATCACCGTCAACCAGAAAGATTATAAAGAATATTTTCCGCAGGAAACCCTGCAATACGTCGTAGAACAACCCATTAAGATCGCCGAAGTCGAAGGTAAGTATGACATCAAGGTCAACCTCGACGGAGGCGGATTCAAGGGACAGGCGGAAGCACTCCGGCTTGCAATAGCACGGGCTCTTGTAAAAATAGATCCTGAAACGAAGCCGCTTCTGAAGTCTCATGGACTGCTTACCCGTGATCCGCGTGCAGTGGAGCGGAAGAAGCCGGGACAACCAAAGGCACGGAAGAGATTCCAGTTCTCCAAGCGCTAGTCCCCGGTTTTGTTTAGTATCTAAACCTGTGAGACTTCCGGCACTATCGCGGGACTACCCACAGGTTGACAAAATGAATGTAAACATAATCCAATAGTAATGTCACAGAAAAGTTTTAATGAATTATTAGATGCAGGTGTGCATTTCGGGCACCTCAAAAGAAAGTGGAATCCCAATATGGCTCCGTATATCTTTATGGAAAAGAACGGGATCCACATCATTGACCTGCAGAAAACTGCAGATAAACTGGAGCAGGCCTCCGCTGCCCTCAAGCAGATCGCCAAATCAGGGCGGAAGATACTGTTCGTTGCCACCAAGAAGCAGGCTAAAGACATAGTTGCAGAACGTGTTGAGAAAATTAATATGCCGTATGTTACGGAACGCTGGCCTGGTGGAATGCTGACCAATTTTCCCACCATCCGCAAGGCAGTCAAGAAAATGGGTTCCATTGATAACATGGCCACAGACGGGACTTTTGATACCCTTTCAAAACGTGAGAAGCTTCAGATTACCAGGCAACGTGCAAAGCTTGAGAGGAACCTCGGGAGTATTGTAGATCTGACGCGCCTGCCGGCTGCTTTGTTTGTTGTCGATATATCAAAAGAATACATAGCCGTTCGTGAAGCCAACCGTCTGAACATACCCGTTTTTGCCATGGTGGATACGAATTCGGATCCTACTGCAGTCGATTTTCCGATACCCTCAAACGATGATGCATCCAAATCCATTTCCCTGATCATCAACGAGGTTTGCGCAGCCATCGAGGAAGGCCTGAACGAAAGAAAGATGGAGAAGGAAAAGGAAGCTGCCAGCAAAGAAAAGGAAGCCGAGCGAAAAGCAGAAGCGGAAGAAGGATTGGAATCTGAAGAAGGTGATGCTGTACTCGATAAGATCAAAAAGATATCCGCAGCGCGAAAAACGGCTGAAGCCACCTCCGGCAAGCCGGCATTGGGTGAAGAAGAAACCGAGGTTGACTGATTGATTCAATTATATTAAAATACATACAGAAATGGCTGATATTAAAGCTGCTGATGTTTCAAAACTCAGAAAAATGACCGGTGCCGGTATGATGGACTGCAAAAAAGCCCTT
>CBFDEE010000150.1:0-6731 GCA_965603745.1 uncultured Bacteroides sp.
ATGTAGTTCACGATATTGGGCGTATCCGCAACAAGGCTGTTGGTACCATAGGTATAATTCAGCATGGTTAGCAGAATACCGTTCTTTTCAAGTATAAGAGGATAGCTGAGTTCTTTCTGATCAGGGGAAACAAATGATCCGGTCAGGATCATCCCTTTCTCATCGAGAACATCACGGGTGCGTTCGAGTCCCTCTCTCCCCCTGTCCAGCGCATGGTTATTGGCGTTAACCAGCACATTGAAACCGGCGTCCAGCAGGGCGTCGGTAAGTTCATCGGGACTAGAAAACTGGGGATAGCCTTTGTACGGGGGGCCTCCATGGGTGACTTCCAGGTTGCCGACGGCGATATCTGCTTCCTGCAGGTATGGTTTCAGATACCGGAAGCTGCCCGTATAGTCGTAACTGTCATTTGAATCAACCCGGGCTGCAGCGATCTGTGAGTCATGTCCCATTATATCCCCTGCAAACACGATACGAAGAGTATTACCGGTCTCATTTCCTGGCTGGGCCATGAGAAGGCCGGACATGAAAGCAAGCAGAGATAGGATACTGAACCGTCTGACCATTTATTTATTTCATTTTCATTACCAGGAACCGCCAGCACCGCCGCCGCCGAAGCTTCCGCCCATGCCGCCGCCGAAGCCTCCAAAGCCGCCGCTTCCGGAGCTAAAGTTACCGAAACTGCCGGAATGTGAGCGTCCGGCCCCGCTGACCAGGAACAGAGCAGCCCAGAAGGGGAGGTTATGGCCTACAGAGTGATGCCTCCGGGAGCGTGATCTTGCGAAGAAGGAGAGAACGAAAATGATGAAGAAAATGGTTACGATGGCGGGGGCCGGGCCGGAGGACCCAGACCTCTGCTGGATGTATTCATCCATGGTGTATTCACCGCGGGTAAGGTCCATGATCGTGCTGGTCGCAGCGTTCAGTCCCCCATAATAATCCATCTCCTTAAAACGTGGTATCATGTCATAATCCACTATCCGGTTGGCGTAAGCATCAGGGACAACGGCTTCAAGACCGTATCCCGAGGCCACGAACACATCACCGTGCTGCCGGTCGGGTGAAGGATTCAGCAGAATCAGGATCCCGTTGTCCTTCCCCTTTGTCCCAATGCCCCACTTTTCCCCCAGCAGAAAACTGAATTCACTAATATCGTTCCCGCCAAGGTCATCGAGGATCACAATATATATCTGTGTGGAAGTCTCGTAATAAAATTCCTGCAGTTTTGATTCAAGCTGCTGCCTGTCGCCGGCATTCAGCAATTCCGAGAAATCGTTCACCATCCTGGGAGGTTGCAAGGGTGCCGGAATATCCTGCGCCCCTGCGAGGGTGAATACGGCGATGATAAGTATGAAAACGATATGTTTTTTCATCAGTTTTGTAATATTTTACCGGCTGACCCGGTGTCCGTGTTTATTGGTCCCCGAACGAAATATCATCGGGAAGTTCGTTGACATCATCCTCCTGGTATGGGAAATGTTCTTTCAGTTGTTCCCCTGCCATGCGTATACCTGTTTCGAGTCCCCCGCAAAACCTATTTTCCTGAAACTCCTCAAGCATTTTCTCTTTAATATTATCCCAGAAGTCCCCGGGAGTAACCGCATTAATCCCGGCATCCCCGAGGATCGCAAATTTATGGTCGTCAAAGGCAAGGTAGAAAAGAACACCGTTCCTTTTTTCAGTTTTATGCATGCCGAGCTTTTCGAACAGGTAGGCAGCATGGTCCAGCACATTCTCCTTGCAGAGCCTTTCAATATGAACACGGATCTCCCCGGATGTATTCAGTTCCGCTTCGCGGACGGCCGCGGTGATCCGTTCCTTCTCTTCCTTTGAAAAAAATTGTGATGGCTGCATGGCTAAAACTCTACCGTGGGTACTTCTTCAGCTCCTTCAGCAGCCTCAAAATAGCCTTTCTGGTCAAAACCGAAAATATTGGCAGTAATAAGGGCCGGGAACCTGCGTATGTAGGTGTTGTAGTTCCGTGTCGAATCGTTGAATTTTCTTCGCTCAACGGCAATGCGGTTTTCCGTTCCTTCGAGCTGTGCCTGTAAATCCAGGAAATTCTGATTGGCCTTCAGGTCAGGGTAGCGCTCCACCACCACCATCAGCCTTGAAAGGGCTGAACTGAGTCCTTCCTGTGCTGCCTGGAACTGCTGGATAGCACCGGCATTCAGGTTCCCGGGATCGATGGTGACACTGGTGGCTTTTGCCCTGGCTTCGATCACCCCGGTAAGGGTCTCCTGTTCAAAGTCGGCATACCCTTTAACGGTATTCACCAGGTTCGGTATCAGGTCGGCACGGCGCTGGTAGGCATTTTCAACCTGGGCCCATTGTGCGGTAACGGATTCCTCGAGTTCGATCATGCGGTTGTACCCGCAGGATGAAAGCAGGGGGAGAATACCTGCCAGAAGCAGCAGGTGAATGAATTGTCTTTTTTTGATTCTCATGGGATGTGGGTATTTGATTCGATATACTAAAAATACTATACTGGATCCATACTACAAAAGTCGAACCAGTCCCCCAACTTGTTATATAATATAAAAGTTGACATGATTTAATACTAAATTTACCTGACAAACCATGTAAAAATGACAGATAAAGAATTCAGGAAGCTGGTTTCAGAAGGAATTCCCGGGGAGATTCCCCCGGCAAAACCTTACGATCAGGGCGTCAATCATGCTCCGAAGCGAAAAGATATTCTGAGCCAGGAAGAAAAAAAACTTGCCCTCCGAAATGCATTGCGGTATTTCCCTTCAGAACATCACGCCGAACTTGCCCCTGAATTTGCCCGTGAGCTGGCAGAATACGGGCGCATCTATATGTACAGGTACCGTCCCGGTTACAAAATATACGCCAGGAATATCAGGGCCTATCCGCACCGTTCAAAGCAGGCGGCGGCCATTATGCTGATGCTGAGCAATAATCTCGATGAAGCCGTTGCTCAGCACCCTCACGAACTTATCACCTATGGAGGGAACGGAGCCGTCTTCCAGAACTGGGCACAGTACCGGCTCTGCATGAAATACCTTTCCGAAATGACCGACATGATGACATTGGTGCTTTATTCCGGGCATCCGCTTGGCCTGTTCCCCTCGGATCCTTCTGCGCCCAGGGTGGTGATAACGAATGGTATGGTCATCCCCAACTATTCCTCACCGGATGATTATGAAAGGATGAATGCCCTGGGAGTGAGCCAGTATGGACAGATGACGGCCGGTTCTTTCATGTATATTGGTCCCCAGGGAATAGTCCACGGCACCACTATCACGGTGCTGAACGCCGGACGGATGAAAAGCGGAAGGGAGGAGGCAGGGCTCGGGGGACAGGTTTATGTGACCTCGGGACTGGGTGGCATGTCAGGCGCGCAGTCCCGGGCTACCGAGATAGCTGGAGGCATCTGCCTGGTGGCGGAGGTGAATCCCAAGGCGGTAAAGATCCGGCATGAGCAGGGCTGGGTACGGGAGGTTTACAGTGACCTGGACAAACTGCTGGTAAGGATGGAGCAGGCACGCAGGGAAAAAGAGGCCACCTCCCTCGCTTATCACGGCAACATCGTCGACTTGTGGGAAAAACTGGTACTCGAGGATGTTGAGATCGAACTAGGGTCGGACCAGACATCCCTGCATAATCCTTTTGCAGGGGGGTACTATCCTGCGGGACTCTCATTCAAGGAGGCCAATATGATGATGACAGGGGACCCCGATGCTTTCAGGACCCGGGTTCATGATTCACTCAAAAGGCAGGTCGGGGCCATCAATACCATGGCTGAAAGAGGCATGTATTTCTGGGATTACGGGAACGCATTCCTGCTGGAAGCCGGAAGGGCAGGTGCGGAGGTATTCGCTCCGGACGGTCAGTTCCGCTACCCCTCCTACGTGGAAGATATTATGGGACCGCTGTTCTTTGATTACGGATTCGGGCCTTTCCGCTGGGTCTGCACCTCCTCCCTGGAAGAGGACCTGCAGGTAACAGATGAGATCGCCACCCGGATACTGGAGGGTATGAGCAACAATTCACCCCCGCAAATACGAAGCCAGCTGCTGGATAACCTGAAGTGGATCAGGGAGGCCGGAAGGAACAACCTGGTTGTGGGATCACAGGCCAGGATCCTTTATGCGGATGCAGAAGGGCGGGTCAAAATCGGAAGGGCTTTCAACGATGCCATACGCGAGAAAAAAATTTCCGCTCCTATTGTACTGGGACGCGACCACCATGATGTTAGCGGCACGGATTCGCCCTGGCGGGAGACCTCGAATATCCGTGACGGATCCAGGTTTACCGCGGATATGGCCGTCCAGAATGCAATCGGCGATGCCTTCCGTGGGGCAACATGGGTCTCTCTGCATAACGGCGGCGGAGTTGGCTGGGGAGAGGTGATGAACGGGGGATTTGGCATGGTTTTGGATGGTTCACTGGAGTCGGAGCGCCGCCTGGAGCACATGCTTTTCTGGGATGTGAACCATGGCATTGCGCGCCGCAGCTGGGCCCGGAATGAGGCTGCCATGTTTGCCATCGACAGGGAAATGGACAGGTTCCCCGATCTGAAAGTAACCATGCCCAGCCTGGCCGATGACAGGATCATAGATCAGGCAATCGATGAGATAAACCAATGAGCAGACCGCCGGCCGGCCCACGGTTGAAACAAAATGAAGACATCTGAAAGGACTTGCTCCATGGAGCGGAAATGGATATATCTCTTTTTTGCAGCAGCGGCCCTGACCGGGCTGGCCTCATGTGAAGACCTTCTGACCGATCCGGACAGCGGAAACATGAGGGACAGGCTTATGGATACATGGAGAGTCAGCGAAACCCCGGCCGCCCGAAAGTCAGTAATGGATGATGTGTACTGGGTGGAAATATCCAAACACCCTTCTGACTCAAACCGGGTGGTGATCTATAATTTCTATAATGTGGATGCGGATGCGGAAGCCGTTGTGAACGGGAATTCCCTTACACTTCCGCTACAATTACTCGAAGGCGGATACGAGGTGAGCGGATCCGGGCAGATCCAGGGAAGCAAGGCCAATGAGATCATATGGAGCTATACGGTCGACGATGGAAGCGGAGTTGCGGAGGCGGTAAACGCCGTATATACAAGGCTTACCTTCTGAATGATAATCTACTTTCCAAACATCAGGCCGTAGATGCGGCCGATTTCCTCTTCCAGTCCCCCAATACTTATATTCCTGCTTTTCCTGAGGCTTTCCTTTCCGTCAAAATATACCAGGATCGTTGGGGCTGTAAAGATACGCTGCTGCCCGGCAATCAGGGGTGATCTCTCAATGTCGATCCAGGCGGTCTTCGTCTGGACTGTGGATTGTGACCATGGGATGATTAAAAGGTGCCGGTATTGATCATGATCAGGGCGCAATCCTTGACAACATCTATCCCTTTTTCCTTCAGGATGTCCTGCAACTCAGGATTCTCAGCTCCAGGATTAAAAATAACCCTGCGGGGATTCAGTGAAACCAGGTAATCATAGTATTCATGCTGCTTTTTTGTGCCGATGTATAGCAGGACCGTGTCAACATCGCTGATTTCCGGCATCCCGGCCAGGATCTCAATATCCTTGATGAATCCGGATCTGAACCCTACGGCGACCACTTCGTAACCATTCCGGTCAAGGCTTTTGACGGCCTTGCAGGAATACCTGTCCGGATTCTCAGCGGCCCCCAGGACCAGCATTTTGCCCAATTTTCCGGTTTTTTTAGAACGAAACAGCATCAAAATTAATAAAATTTAACTCTGGACAAGCAGGGCGACCGCATACGCGGAAATCCCCTGTTCCTCACCGACAAAGCCAAGCTTCTCGGTTGTTGTGGCCTTGACAGAAACCTGGTGGGCATCTATATGCAGTACGTTGGAGAGGGACGTGACCATTTTCGGGATGTATTTACTGATTTTGGGTTTTTGCAGGCAGACAGTGCTGTCTATATTGGATATCTCATATCCGTAGAAGCGGATCATATTGATGGTTTTCTCGAGCAGGATCTTGCTGTCAATTCCACGGTATTCTTCTTCTGAATCAGGGAAATGCTTGCCTATGTCTCCCAGGGCAAGTGCTCCTAACAGGGCATCGCAAATCGCGTGGATCAGGACATCGCCGTCGGAATGCCCGGCAGGCCCTTTTTTGAAAGGGAGGGAGATGCCCCCAAGTACAAAGTCACGGCCTTCTTCGAGGCGGTGGACATCATACCCGATGCCGATCCGGAAACTCATAACGCTAATATAGGGAATTAAGCTAAATCAATGCTTCGTCGAGCAGGAATAAAAACCGGCGATGAGAAGTCTAGAACCCCGGTTTCCCAAATTCAAATCCAAGGGTAAACCTCAGGGTATTGGCCAGGGGATTGTTTTGCTTGACCGGCACCAGGTAGGAGAAATCAAGTGCAAATACGTTCAGTCTCAGTCCCACTCCAATTGTAAAATATTTCCGGTTCCCCTTGGTTTCATGCTCGTGAAAGTATCCCGCACGGATGGCAAACTGTTCCCGGTACCAGTATTCGGTCCCGATACCGATCATGATCTCATTGATCTCTTCGCGGAATATGCTTCGGGATCCGTCATTCATCAGAACGCCCGGGGCGTCGTAGAAAGAATGGACCATACCAACGGGAGTGGGGACGTTGGGGTCATGGCCGTATTCAATCGTCCATTCCCCGGTTTCGTCCAGGACTGTGTGACCAGCGCTGTCTTCCAGGTATATGGGTGGGGTGGGGACAAGCAGCTTA
>CBFDEE010000151.1:0-6711 GCA_965603745.1 uncultured Bacteroides sp.
GGTGATATGAAGGATGTCCTGAACGCCGGGTTCATTGACAGGGAAGGAAAGCCGGACGTGCTTGTCACCGACCCGCCCAGGGCCGGGATGCACGATGATGTGGTAAAGTCAATTTTATACGCTTCTCCCGGCCGGATCGTCTATGTGAGCTGCAATACGGCTACACAGGCCCGCGACCTGCAAATGCTGAGCGGGGAATACCGGATCCTGGAAGTCCAGCCGGTCGACATGTTCCCCCATACCTTTCACGTAGAGAATATCATATTGCTGGAGAAGTCCTGAATCAGGCCGTTTCGCGGGTTACTGCCATCGTAGGTTTCGGCACCTATTCCGGCAGTTTTACTCCCGGCCATTCCTCGCGGAAGTCTGCCCAGTACTTTTTGATAGTGCGTTTTATTTCGGGACTCAGTATCAGTATTCCAATCAGGTTGGGGATGGTCATGATGGCGATGGTGATATAGGAAACGGCCCATACGATAGTAGTATCGGTAAAGGCTGCGAAGAAAAAGGCCACGACATAGACCAGGCGGTATACGATCACGTACTTCGTGCCGAAAAGGTAGGTTACGGCCCTTCCGCCGTAATATGACCAGGAAATGGCCGTGGAAAACGCAAACAGGAGCAGGCCGATGGATACGATGTATTTGCCTCCGCCGCCCATCACGCTCCGTGTAAATGCCTCTGTAGTAAGGGGGGCGGAATGCATGAGAGACCGTCCCCTGACCTGGTATTCGCTGAGCTCGTCCTGCAGCTTACCGGATCTGATAAGGATCTCTCCTGAATAGGCCTCCCCTTTCCTTTGTATTATCACCTCCTCAGCCACGGAACGGGCATTCATCAGCGTAACGTTCCCGAATATCCTGCCCTCCTCCACCATGAGTGCTCCGCTGTAGAGATCGAGAGGATCCTTGTTCAGGAGATGATCATTCAGCTTCAGTCGGTCATCCGGGTTGGTATCGTCGTAAACCCCTTCCAGGAAGACCATATCGGCCTGCTGGAACTGGTTCTCGATCTTTTCGTTCCAGACCCCTGAAGACAGTAGCACCAGGCCGGTGAGGGAGCATATGATGATGGTATCTATAAACGGTTCCAGGATGGCTACTAGTCCCTCGGAAACAGGTTCATGCGCCCTGGCCGCGGAGTGCGCGATCGGGGCCGATCCCTGTCCCGCTTCATTCGAGAAAAGTCCCCTGTTCACCCCCCGGTTGACAGCAAAGGCGAAGCTTGCCCCAAGGAATCCCCCTACGGCGGCCGTACCGGTAAAGGCATCGCGGAAAATGGCGATCAGGGAGGGGATAATATTTTCATAGTTGGTTCCTATAACCAGCACGGCGCCGACGAAATAGATGATGGCCATGGCAGGGACCAGCCGGGATGTAACCTTGGCGATCCTCTTGATCCCGCCGATGATTACCAGTCCCAGTAAAACCGCCAGCACCGCCCCCGTAATCCTTTCATCAACTCCGAAAGTGCGGAACATGGAACCGGATATACTGTTGATCTGGGGCAGGCTGCCCGTTCCGAAAGAGGACAGGATGGTGGCAACGGCAAAGAATCCGCCGAGCCAGGCGCCGACCTTTATCAGTTTCCCGTTCCCGCGCCTGATGTTCAGGCGTTTTTTCATATAGTACATGGGACCGCCCGAAATACTGCCGTCCGGAAGGATATCCCTGTATTTATGAGATATGGTAACCTCAACAAATTTCGTGGTCATACCGAACATGGCAGTTACCAGCATCCAGAACAGGGCTGCGGGTCCCCCGAGATGGATCGCCAGCGCCACCCCGGCAATATTACCCGTTCCTACAGTCCCTGATAATGCCGTTGAGAGCGCCTGGAAATGTGTTGCATCCCCCACGTCATCTGCCTTGTCAAACTTGCCGCGGACCACCCTGACGGCATGCCTGAAGTAGCGGAACTGCGGGAATTTGAGGTAAATGGTAAAGAATATCCCTGTACCGAGCAGAAGCACTACAAACCAGGGGTGGCCGCCGATATAAGTATCCAGGTTTACGAGGAAATTATGAATCTTTTCCATTGAAAAACGTTTGGAATGCTGTGCTTAAAGTCAACAAATGTAGCAATATTTTGTAATTTGGAGGGATGAAACACATCACCCCCTGCCTTGCCTTCATTCTGCTCATTATCAGCAGTTTATGCCTTTCCGGACAAAGTGATTATGCAGCTGCTGCAAACCGTAGGATTGCCCTTGTGATCGGCAACGGGGACTATGATACGGGTCCCCTGCTCAACCCCGGCAACGATGCCAGGGCCATGGCCGGGGCGCTCCGCGAGACCGGTTTTGAGGTCATGGAGTATATCGACGTCGCAAACCAGGCGGACATGAAGCGTGTCATACGGGAATTCGGGAGGAAGATACAGAACGGGGGCGTGGGACTCTTCTACTACGCCGGGCACGGGATCCAGGTCAACGGCAGGAATTTCCTGGTCCCGACAAAGGCACAGATATATGCCGAGGAGGAAGTGGAGTACGAATCCGTTGATGTCGGGTTTGTGATGTCACAAATGGAAATTGCCCGCAACAGGATGAATATCATCATCCTGGATGCCTGCCGCAACAATCCCTTCGCCAGGAGCTGGCGTTCGGCAGCTACCGGGCTGGCATTCATCAATGCCCCGACGGGGACGCTTATTGCCTATTCCACCGCACCCGGGTCGGTCGCCTCGGACGGTACCGGGGCAAACGGATTATACACGGAAGAACTGCTCAGGCAGATACGGCTCAAGGGACTAAAAATTGAGGATGTGTTTAAAAACGTCCGCTCGGAAGTCCTGGATAAGAGCAATAACATGCAGACACCCTGGGAATCCTCATCCCTGGTGGGTGATTTTTATTTCATACGGCCGGATGCCGTGATCAGTGAAACCGGGATTGGCGAAACAGGCAGCAGGGAAACCGTGGCGGAAGCCATCAGTTCAGGAGACCATGCAGAATGGATAGTATCGAGCGGAAAGTATTTCTTCTATCTGAACGGCATGGAGACCACTGTTAACACAACAGCTGCCACCGCCGGCCAGCATGTCCTGCTGTACGATCAGGGTTCCGGCAGGTCTTACCTCCTGGAGGATTTCTGGAATATCAAGGATGAAGGGAAACGGGCAGCAAAGGAACTCCCTTCAGGGTCCGATGCCTTCTGGATGAGAAATGCCGAAAACTGGTTCTGGTTCTTCCTGAAGGGACAGGAGGTCACCAAAGTCACTAACAATGCATACTACGGGAATAACCTTGTAATCTATCACAAACAGGAGGGAAAGTACTTCGTCATGTATAACTATGCCAATGCAACGCCTGGAGAGGTATACCAGGCATTCGAGGTTTTCAGTCCCAATAATACCCTGTGGTGGGCTGACGAGCAATACTACTTTCTCTACCTTGACGGGATACAGGTCGCGGCCCGGACCTGGAGCCGATATTCGGGAAATGACCTGATCGTTCACGATGAAGAATCTTCCTCGAGTTTCATGCTCAGGAACCATTATAACCTTAAGGATAAGAAGCTACGGCCGGCGGAGATCCTGTTTCGCCCGGGATTAATTACCTGTACCCGTGGCCAGGACAATAAATACTTCCTCTATAAGAACAACAAGCCTTATTATATGGACGGGCCATCCGCTTTTTCCGACCGGGACTTTCTGGTATACGATACCGTATTCCAGCAGTATGTGATTTTCGAGGATTACCTGGATACTCCTTTCAATGTACACATCGTGGGCAAACCCATGTATTCCAGGACCGATGCGGTCTGGAGAAGAAAGGAGGGCATTTACTACCTGTATATCCGGGGAGTCCTCCAGACAGATGACAAGGTCAGGGCACATCACAGCCTGACCGGATCGGACCTGGAAGTCACTGAGATCGAATCGGGGACTGTATGGATCCTGCCGGATTACGCCAACCGACAGGATAATATCCTTCGTCCAGCAGAGCTGAAGGCATCCTTTTAAAAAAAATCCTTATTTTTCCATCCCATACCAAACCAAGGGGTGCCCTGCCAGGTGCCGGGTGCCCTGTACTTTTATGGCATTAGATATAAGGGAAGTAACAGGCAGGAAACAGAGAAGGCTGTTCATTCATCTACCCGCCAGGATACACAAAGGCCATACCAACTGGGTCCCGTCCATTTACATGGACGACAGGGCCTTTTTTAATCCCCGGAAAAACAAATCTTTCGGATATTCCGATACCATCCTGCTGCTGGCGTACAGGGATGGCCGTCCGGCGGGAAGGATCATGGGGATCATTAACAGGCGGTATAATGAGTTGAAAGGGGAAAAGCATGCACGCTTCTGTTTCCTGGAATGCTGGAACGATGAAGAGACCGCTTCAGCCCTTCTTTCAGCCGTGGAAAACTGGGCCCGTGAAAGGGGAATGGTAAAGCTGGTGGGTCCCCTGGGATTCTCGGACATGGATCCACAGGGACTCCTGGTGGAAGGAGTTGACGAATCCCCTGTAATTGCAACCACATGCAATCTCCCGTACCTGCCGGAACTGGTTGAATCATACGGATTTGGCAAGGAAGTCGACCTGGTGGTATACAAACTTGACATCCCCCCGGAGGTTCCTGAAGTTTACCGCAAAGTCTCTGAAAGGGTCCTGGGAAAAGACGGCCTGGTTATCAGGGAATTTGCGCGCAGGAAAGAACTTAAACCGGTCATTCGTCCTGTACTCCGGCTGATGAACAAGACATTCCAGGAGATATACGGCTATGACCAGATGACAGACAGGGAAATGGATGAGTTCGCCGCCCGGTATATCCCTCTTCTCGACCCGAAGTTCATCAAGGTCCTTGAGAATCCGGAAGGCGAAGTGATAGCCTTCATTATCGGGATGCCCGACCTGAGCAGAGGTATACAGAAATCACACGGATACCTGTTCCCGCTTGGTATCTTCCAGATACTGCGGGCCGGTAAAAAGACAAAACAGTTGAACCTTATGCTGGGAGCGGTCCGGGAAGATTACAGGGGCAGAGGCCTTGATGCCGTAATGGGAACCCTGATGATCGAATCAGCCCATGTAGCAGGGTTGCAGTTCATTGACAGCCACCTTGAACTCGAAGACAACATGAAAGTCAGGGCAGAAATGGAGCGTATAGGAGGAGTGGTATATAAACGCTACCGGATCTTTCAGAAACCCATCCTCATATAGTCCACCATCAGGGGGATATCCAGTTCCTTGATCCCGTGTTTCAGGAGATGCTGTGAATCATCTTCCATCACCGAACTGAACCATTCAAAATCACGTCCGCTTTTCTCAAGGCTTTTCCTGTAGTGTTCGATGGACTCTTTCCGGTTCCCGCTGCACCAGAGTACATGTCCAAGGTTCATGAAATCATTCCGGTTCCCCTCCTTCTCGATCACCTTCCTGAAATACTTTTCCGCCTGGTCGAACTTGCCCAGGACAAAAGAGCACCATGCAATGGGGCGCTGCACCTTGTGGTTGTCGGGCTGGTGGTATTCCACCTTGAAATAATACTTCAGCGCTTCCCCGTATTCCCCACGGTCCATCATCGTATGTCCCAGGTTAGACTGGATAATCAGGTTTTCGGGTTCCAGTTTCTCTGCGGCCTGGTAATATTCCACAGCCTTTGCGGTATCCCCGGTCTTTCTCGCACAGAAGGCAATCTTTTTAATCAGCCATGCTTTATCGCGGTCAAACAACTCGGCCCTGTGGTAATTTTCAAGGGCCTTCCCATAGTCTCCCAGTTTCTGGTATGCGAATCCCGTTTTCTCGTAGAGTTCCGCATCCTCCTGCGCAGAGTATAACTGCTCGAAAATCCGGACAGCTTTTTCGTGATGCTCCTTTTCGAAATAAAATTCACCGATGTTCCGGAGGATTCCCCGGTCACGAATAAGCACATTGAACATGTTGGAATGTTCAAAGTCAAAATCGATACCGAATACATCATCGATCTCACCTTTCCAGGGGTGGAGCTTGAAGAAGCGGTACAGGTCCTGCAGGTACTGGGTATATATGCCCTTGTCGCGCATGGAATCATCCAGCAGTTCATCGCTTTCCGCCAGCTCGTTCATGGCTTTCAGTTCCATGTTGAACAGTTCCATCATCATGGATTTCTGCATATCCGGCATATGACGTACATTCAGGCAGAAGGAGTACTTATCCGAATTGCAGAGAAAGGACGATCTTTCCAATCCCTCCGTAAAGCGTTCCACATCGAAATCCCCGTCCTGGCCGGACAAACCTTCCCTTACCTCTTCATTGTCCTTGTGGAATGGCAGGAACCAGTTGCTGATCTCATTGAAAAAGGGAAAGCGTTTCAGCATGGCAAAGGCACTGAGAAATACATCCGATCCCTGCATCTGCATATTTGAAAACTCCTCGATCTTATTATAAAGGTCCGGCGTATCCTCAAAAACTGTTTCCCAGTCCGGATTCTCGTCTTCCAGGCTCTTCGAGGAAAGGATCTCATCCAGGTCAAGCTTTTCCTCCAGGGTGGATTTCATCCTCATCATCTCCGGAAGGATCTCTTCCCTGATTTTCTTGGTGACTTTTTCCGTCTCAAGCGCTTTCAGGAACTGGATGACAATGGCCTCGATGTTCTTTTCCAGTTTTCTGGATTCTCTTGCAGCTTCCAGGCGGTTTATTATTTCCGGGTAGTATGGCAGGCGGTAATCATGGAAATAGAGTCCCAGGAACAGACCTATCAGCGCCCTCTGCCAGACCTGCATCTC
>CBFDEE010000152.1:0-6700 GCA_965603745.1 uncultured Bacteroides sp.
AACAGGATGTACCAGAGATACGGGCTGAATTTCAGGTTCACGGAACGACTGTACCTGGGGATCAATATCAAATCACACGGGCATGTGGCCGATTTGATGGATGCCCGCCTGGGGATCATTTTCTAAGGTCCCTTGCCGGATACCGCATCCCTGTCCTGGTGATATCCCGGTTCTGGTTCTGACCCGGTTCTGGTTGTGACCCGGTTCTGGTTGTGACCCGGTCAGACTATTTTTTTGTGATGCTTCCTGCGCTGGAAGTTTTCATGTTTATGATCCTGCCCTCACCTTTGTAGCATATATCTCCTGCACTTGAAGACCGGAGGTCGAATTCTTCTGTAGCGTATACCTTTGCATCACCGGCACTCGAGCAGTTGACCCTGCATTTTTTGGCAATGAGTTCATAAGCATGCAGATCGCCCGCACTGCTCAAGTCAGCCTCAAGGTAGTCTGTATGTCCGGACAGCCTTGCATCTCCCGAACTGCTGATGTTACAATCCACCTTTTCAGCCTGCAGGTCCAACTCCAGGTCCCCGGCACTGCTCAGGGAGATCTTAAGACTTTCAGTCTGGAGAGTGTTCTCTCCCCTGACATCCCCGGAACTGCTGATACGGATCGAATTAAGCTCTTTGTATACCAGATAGACTTTCCTTGATTTGGCCTTGCGAATATTTTTAGATGTATAGATCTTCAGGGTGTTGTCAATGACTTCCGTCTTAATGACTTCATGAAGGTTCTCATCAGCTTCCAGTAAAAGCGAAACCTCCGGTCCCTGTTTAATGAGCACATCGATCCCGGAACTGACCTTCAGTCCATCGAAATCACCGACTGACCGCTCCTCGGACACGACATTCCCGTCCCCCCAGATCGATTCAACGTTGCTGATGTAGCAGGAAGTACCTGCGAAGACCAGCATTATGATTGAAACACTTAGTATTGTTTTCATGGTATATGATTTATTTAGGGTAAGATCCGAAAAGCTTGCTGAGAAAGCGGTGAAATGCATGTCCCCCCTTTACCGGTTCCGCGAACATAAAGATGCATTTATTGTGTATCAGGTTCACATCCTGGTCCTTTATCATGTCCAGCGCCTCGGATGTATCGGAGCGCTGTTGTATCCAGATGTTCCGGATACCCTTGTCCAGTGATTGCCTGACACATACCGCTGTTTGTTCGGGAGGGGTAACAATAAAGACCCGGTCCACTTCCCCGGGCAGCTCGTTGATGCTTTTGTAGCATACAGACCCATCCAGTTCGTCCATGTTCGGATTCACCGGATACAATTTAAATCCGGCATCCTTGAGATGTTCGTAAACACGCCTGCCGAACTTTTTGGGATCGCGGGATACACCGGCAACGGCCATTTTCTTTGGCTCAAGGAAGGAATGGATGGTTGATAATGATGTCATGAGGAATAAATTTGGTACTATGCATTCAAAACTCCTTAAACATTAACTTATCTCATAATAAATATCGGTAAACGTATCAAATAATCCGGTGAACGCTGTCCGTATACCGGCAAAAAAAAAGCACCCGCCTTACAGCGGGTGCCCTGAAAATAATTACTAACCACTAAACCTAAAATCTATGAAGCTGAAATATCTTTAACCGGTGATATGCAGCATCCAGTCTTCCAGTGCAACAGCCCTGCCAATCCTTTCTGTCTTACCTAACATCCAGGCCTCGACTTCAATTTCGCTTTCCATTTCAATTCTCCTTTCAGCAGCCAGGGGCGTATTTTCAGGCCCCGTGACAGCTACATACATCCATGGCTGTAATTCAATCGCCTGCTCGGCTGTGTGCTCAATTCTTTTCGAAAATGCCTCCATCGACAGCATCCAGTCCTGGAGGGCAATTTCCTTTTCAAAACTTAATTCGGAATTAATCCTGATCATGAGATCGTTACATTGTATCGGATTAATTGCATGAACAGCTGTGTTCAGGAAGAAACCCAGTCCGAATGCGAGTGTTAATATTAAAGTAGCTTTTTTCATTTCTTATGGTGTGTTTGTTTTTTACTTTTCAGATTCATTAAGGCTGTAGCATATAGCGTGCCAAAAGTTGTAACAATCAATAAATCAGTTGAATACAAATAAGATCTTAAATTCTTTATATACGCAAAAGTGAACGGTTTCGCGACAGTTGTGTACGAAAATGAACAGGTTGGCCGGACGGAAAAGACACTGAAAAGGATTGGTGCTGAAAAAGGATTGGTGCTGAACCAGGATTCAGTTCCCGGTCAGGGACAGGAGAATAGCGGGATTCGATCCCTGATGAAATATTCTAAACGTGTAGTGGGTTTCACCCCGGGGATGTGGGATGAATTCGTTCTCCTGGTACTGGAATAAAAAACTGCAGACCCCCTACGGGGAGCCTGCAGGTGCTGGTTTGTGGATTTTAATTATTGCGGTCTTTTTCCTTTTTCCAGGTTGTCGTCCGACCAAGGAAGCGCATTCCCATGACGAATCCCTTGATCTGGAGTACGGACTGGTCATCATCGAACCACATAAAACAATCGTAGGTTTTACCGTTGTCTGGATCGTATATTGAACCGTTGACCCATTCCTTGTTCTTTTTGTTATATTCGAAATCCTCGAGAATGGGCAGTCCGAGAATAAGGCGATCTTTCAGTGCCGGATCCGGATTCTCGGAGTCCACCTTGGGCTTGCCGTATTCATTTGGCTCCTCGAGCCAGCTGATCTTTCCATAATATTTTCCATCCGTTCCCTTTGTGATCTCCACCTGGGATGTACCCTTTTCGGTTAGCCAGAATCCTAAAACCTTATCAGCCTGTGCTGACAGGTACGCGGAAGCAAGGAAGAAGAATGCCAGAAAGAAAAATAATTTTTTCATAATCTGCAATTTGGTTAATAACTTGGCGACCTAAATTATGATTTTTTTCTTAAAAACAAGACCTGAATGCGTGTAATTAATGTTGAGATCAAAGCCCGATGCCGGGACCAGGAGCATATCAGGAATATCCTTCAAAGCCGCAATGCTGATTTCAGGGGGGAAGACCGGCAGATCGATACTTATTTTGCTAGTCCGTCCGGGAGGTTGAAATTAAGGGAAGGAGAGATTGAGAATAATCTCATATTTTATGAACGGCCAGACGAGGAAGGACCTAAAACCAGCCGCTGTATCCTTTATGCCACCGGTAAGGATCCTGTCCTGAAGGAGATCCTGGAAAGATCCATGGGGATCAGGGTAGTGGTGGACAAACTGAGAGAGATCTATTTCCTGGATAATATCAAGGTGCATCTGGATCGGGTCGAGGGACTCGGAAACTTTGTGGAGATAGAAGCCCAGAGTGAGGAAGGCGGGCTGGCGGAGGATTATCTGCGCAGACAATGTGAAAGGTTGATGGAGGATTTTGGCATTAAAAAGAGTGACCTGCTCAGCGACTCCTATTCGGATTTATTGATGGGGGAATGAAGCAGCCGTCAGGATGCTTCATGGTCGGTATTCAGGTAACTTAACCAGAATTGACAAATGAGATTGCCGGAAAAGATTATTTCGGGTGGACAGACAGGGGTTGACCAGGGGGCACTTGATTTTGCCCTCGGGCAAGGCCTGGAATGCGGAGGCTGGTGTCCGCCGGACCGGCAGTGCGAGTCCGGACGGATCCCGGACAGGTATCCGCTGAAGGAGGTGGAAGTCCCCGATTACAACGAACGCACCCGCCGTAATATCATGGATTCTGACGCAACCCTTGTGATCACCTTCAGGGGAAGAATGGAAAACGGGACCCGCCTGACCCTTGAATGGGCGGAAGACATCGGGCGTCCGTTATTCCATACAGATCTTGTGGACATGAATAAGCCGGATGAAGCCGTTCTGGCGAGGGCAGGATCCTGGCTGGCAGCAAACAGCCCCGGAATATTGAATGTGGCAGGTAACCGGGAGAGCACCTCGCCGGGTATCGGGGCATCAACCGTACTTTTCCTGGAGAGATTGTTCGGAACGGGCATGCCGGAATGAACATACCTCCGGCCGGTTATTTCCTGCGGATATAGGTGACAAAAGAATACCTGAAATCAAGGCTGTCGTCCCCGCCTTCCTCCCGTTCGGCCTCTTTCCATATTTCCGGGTCTATTTCGGGGTAGAAGGTATCCGCATCGAATTCCCTGTGAACCCAGGTAATATACAGCTTGTCAGCCACGGGCATGAACTGCCGGTAAACCATTCCTCCTCCGATCACGTAACATTCCTCCTCCGGACTGCAAAGCTGCAGGGCTTCTTCGATGGAGTACGCCATTACACATCCATCGTAATGGTCCCCCGGGATATCCGAGATAACGATATTGGTACGGTCCTTAAGAGGACGATAGGGCAGGGATTCATAGGTCCTTTTGCCCATGATGACCTTATGTCCGCTCGTGATACGCTTGAAGCGTTTCATATCCTCCGGGATATGACAGAGAAGATCATTGTTCTTTCCTATGGCGTAATTCTCAGCTATGGCAACGATTATCGATATCATGATCAGACGGATATTTCTCCCCTGATGTGGGGATGCGGATCATAGTTCAGTAGTTCAAAATCCTCGAAACTGAAGTCAAGCAGTCCCCCGACATCCGGATTTATTTGCATCTGAGGAAGCGGTTTCGGCTCACGGCTCAGCTGGAGCCTGACCTGTTCAATGTGGTTCAGGTAGATGTGGGCATCGCCCAGTGTATGGATGAACTCTCCTGCTTCCAGTCCGGTGACCTGGGCCATCATCATCAGGAGCAGGGAGTAGGATGCTATGTTGAAGGGCACCCCGAGGAAAATATCTGCGCTTCTCTGGTAGAGCTGGCATGAGAGCCTGCCGTCGTTCACATAGAACTGGAACAGCACATGGCAGGGAGGCAGCGCCATCTGGTCAATTGCACCGACATTCCATGCACTCACGATATGCCTGCGTGAATCAGGATTTTCCCGGATACTTGTAAGGACCTGGCTGATCTGGTCGATCTGCCTGTCATTCCCGTCGGCCCATTTTCTCCACTGGTATCCGTAAATGGGTCCCAGGTTGCCTTCCGCATCCGCCCACTCATCCCATATGCTGACCTTGTTCTGCTTGAGATAATCAATATTGGTTTCTCCTTTCAGGAACCAGAGGAGTTCATGGATAATGGATCGCAGGTGAAGTTTCTTTGTTGTCAGTACCGGGAAACCGTCATCCAGGCTGAACCTCATCTGGTATCCAAAAACCGAAATCGTCCCGGTGCCTGTCCGGTCTGACTTTTCCGAGCCTTTTTCAAGCACATGTGACAGGAGATCCAGGTACTGCTGCATGATTCTTAATTGTTATCAATCAGGCGGTAAAAGTACTCAAAATCACAGTATCTGGAAAACCGGATATTTTTGTCCTGTTTTAAACAGTTTTATCGCAACAGGCAGATAATCAGGACTTTAAAAAAGGTGTTGCCGGATACGGAATGCCCCGGGCGTTGAAAAGTTTTTAATAAGTTTTATGATGGAGGGAATCCGGAGCAAATCCCTACATTTGTGTGGATGAATTCGTTTTTCAGATATTTTCTCATTGTCCTGGGACTGTTCGTACTGGGATTCCTGGTATGGTATTTTTCAGCAATTGTAATCTACATCCTGGTAGCTGCAGTCCTTTCCCTTATCTTCAGACCCCTTGTCGCAATGCTCGAAAGGATCCGCCTCCGGAATCTCAGCCTGCCCGGTGGACTGAGTGCCATGCTTGTACTGGTACTGATCTGGCTGCTGGTCTTCGGCTTTTTCAGGCTGTTCGTTCCGCTTATTGCCAGCGAGGCAAACGAGCTGTCGCAGATAGATTCGGACATGCTGGTCGAAAGGCTGGAAAAACCAATCGACAGAGTTGAAGAATTATACAACGATTACACCGCGGGCAAAGAAGATGCTCAAAGCCTGGACGATTTTATCAGCGAAAAGCTGAAAACCGTGCTGAACCTCTCCGTGGTCAGTAATTTATTCGGTTCCGTTGTGGGACTGATGGGGAACCTGCTGATTGCTGTGTTTTCAATTTCATTCATAACCTTTTTCCTTCTGAAGGAAAAGTCCGTGATCACGAATTTCATCGTTCTGCTGATACCGGAGAAACATGAAGAAGCCATTCGCAATGCCATGGGATCGGTGCGGCATCTTTTAATGAGATATTTCGTGGGTTTGCTGGCACAGGCAAGCGGGATGACTGATCGTTGGCCTGATCAATGTGATTCCCTACCTCGGACCATACCTTGGCGGATCCATAGGCATACTCCTTGGCGTTGCCAATAACCTGCACATGGATTTTACGGCCGAGCTCTTTCCAATGGTTCTGTCCATGCTGGCCGTTATAGTCTGTGTTCAGTTGATCGACAATTTTCTGTTCCAGCCGCTGATTTTCGGCACCAGTGTGAGGGCCCATCCCCTTGAGATTTTCCTGGTCATACTGATTGCTGGCACCCTGGCCGGCATTCCGGGAATGATCCTGGGAATTCCCATCTATACGGTGATAAGGGTGTTTGCCAAGGAGTTCCTGAGCCAGGTGAGGTTTGTTAAAAAATTTACCAGGAATATATGACCGCCTTGCTGGCAATTTTAATATATTTGAGTCAATAAGCTGCAGATGAATATTTTGAGGTATATATTTTTTCTGATTTTATCTCTTTCAGGGATCAGCAGCTTGGTCCAGTACACCTTCGTTGCAGATACTTCTTCCGGCTGCGATTCCCTTCTTGTAACTTTC
>CBFDEE010000153.1:0-6659 GCA_965603745.1 uncultured Bacteroides sp.
GCTGTACTCCTCGACTGAATAAACTCCATCCGGCATTCCGGAGACTGTGATGTTGATATTATCTGACATACTCAGGTCATCATCGGTCTCATCGTAGTTGTACACGATCATTTCCATTTCAGCCACTGAAGAGCGGGTGGCAATAATATTGATTCTGTCCCCGGCAGGAGGCTGAAAGGATACCCAGTAAAAATAATTGGTAAAACAACAGGTATTTCATATAATGAATTATAAATCAGTAAGTAAAATATGAGTAGAAGTGATTATGGGCCAGGGTTTTTCTGCATCAGGCTGCTGATGCGGATCAGGGCGTCCTCGAGGGGCTCCTCGGGGATGATGTAGTTGTAGGGCCCCCAGAAGGCGGGGTCATAACCAGCGAGGGTTTCGGTGAAGATGTCCCCCGGGTTGGCTGTTTCCCTGAGCCGGAAACGGTTAACGTTTTCTGTTTCTATTGCGGTTACGGCCATCTCGGAAACCGTGCGGAATTCATTCCCGAAAAGTTTTTTACGTAGGCGGACCCGGAAAAGGTTTTCCGCCCGGATCATCGAGAGGTAAAACCTTTCTCCCTCGGATTTGTACCTGACAAGGTAGGAGGCGCTGATGGGACGTACCTTCACTTTCCTTGGTTTCCTGTAAACCATTGAACCGGCAGCGCTTGCAATGGTCCTGGGCTCCACTTCGAATTCCACACCCCTGAAGGCCAGGCTTTCAAGATCCAGGTATATGCGGCCTTTATAATGGGGTGGGACGGTACCGGCCTTCTGGCTGAAATCGATGGCGTAGGCGGAACGGTCCTGTATGACCACGATGTCCGACATGCGGTAGTTATACTGGTGGAACAGGTCTTCCTGCAGGAAATCCGGACGGTTGCGTACGATATCCAGCAGGAAACTTGTTTCAAGTCCCCCTTTCAACTTGACAACCAGCGTGTCCATCTCACTGAAGTCGTTCTTCCTTCCCCTTAAAACCTTTACCTGCTCTGTTGAGACGGATTCCACCCCGGGTTTGTATACGTCAACCACGGCCACTGAAACAGATACGTACTTTTCGTCTTTCCGGATGGTTTCGCGATAGAATGCCGTTTCAATCACGGCATCCACTGAGTTGTTTTCCGGTATTTTTCTCAGGGCCTGGCCTAGCAGGTGCAGAGGATCGGTCCGCCGGATCACCACCTCCTGGATGGGGATGACGGTTGTCTGAAGGTAGATGTGATTCATGGAATCTCCCAGTTCATCAAGAGGGATTTGCATGGTTTTGTAGCCCATGCAGCTGATGGCAATGGTGTCGGTATCCGGACCAGGAAATATTTTCATTATAAAATAACCGTCTGTATTGGCAATGGTCCCTTCCCATGTGGAGGGCAGCCATACAGCTGCATAGGGCAGGACTTCATTTTCAGATGCGCTGAACACCCTTCCCCTCACATGGCGGATTACCGGCTCCGGAGCCTCCTGTTCCTTCTGCAGCAGGGTCTCCGGTTCCTGGCCTTCCCTGTAGAATACCACCTGATTGCCGACAAGAACATACAGGACGTCCTTTATACCTGCCAGGCTGTCAAGCACATCCCGGAGGCTGTATGTTCCGCTTTTCCACTCCAGGATCTGTTCCCCCTGGAATATTTCCGTATTGTAGGAAAAATACACTCCGGTTCTGTCCTCGATCAGGAACAGGGAATTTTCGATGCTCAGGGTGGTATCAGGAAGACTGACCTTCAGGCTGTCGGGAACCTGCTGGGCCTTCCCCGGAAGGGAAATGATAAGGATTAAAAAAAAGAAATACTTAGTTACATCCATCTCCGGAAAAAACATATGCCTTGCCGTCCCGTTCCATTTCGAAGTCGAAGGCGACCTGGATCACCCTGACAACGGAATCAATGGGCTGCTGATCAAAGGTACCTGTAAACAGGCAATCTTCCAATGATTCACTGCTAAAACGGATGTTTTGGCTATATGTTCTGTTCAGGATCCCGGCGACATCTCCAAGCCGGGTGTCGCGAAAGGTCAGTTTCCTGGTCTTCCAGGAGAAATGGTTGGGCCCGGGGGCGGATTCCCTGCTCAGCCTGTTTTGTTCAAGTACCCCCATTTGCCCTGCTTTGAGAGAAAGGATCCTGTCCTGCTTCCTTGTGCGGTAGAATTGTACGTTCCCCGATTCCACATAGACTTCTATTCTCTGCCCGCCGGGCACAGTTCGGACAGAAAATGAGGTTCCGGTTACCTCGATGATACCGTTCCCGGCACGGATGATAAAGGGCCTGTCCCCATTGTGAGCAACATCAAACCAGGCTTCCCCTTCGAGTGTAACTATTCGTGTTCCGGATCTCTGCAGCTTATAGGTCAGCCTGGTGTTTGTATTCATGTCAACATCCGAGCCGTCCGGAAGCTGGAGCCCGAAATTCTGCTGTTCCTGCGTACTGGCAGTCATCCGGGTGCTTTGTTCTCCGGGCCTGAATATCATGTAGGATGCCGTACCGATGGCAATGATCAGGGCCAGGGATGCGGCGATGCGGACGGTCTGTGAGTACAGGAGGCGGGTGCCGGCCCTGCCGGGATATTCACCGGCCCTGGCATTTTTTTCCGGGATCAGCTGCTCACTCTCCAGCCTGCCGTGCAGGTTCGTCCATGCCCTGTCCACATCCACATCGATCTGTTCATCCGGCTGTTTTACAGAATCCCAATTCTTTTTAAGCATATCGATAAGTTGTTTGTTTTTCCCGTTTTGTTGAGACCAGATCTCAAAATCATGCAATTCCCTTTCATTTGCTTCTCCTGCAAATACCTTTGCTATAAGTTTCCAGTTCGTTTTCATGCTTCTTAAATATATTCCTGCAGGTTCTTTCTGAACATTTCGAGTGCCCTTCCCATGTTGGCCTCAACCGTTTTTATGGAAATGGAAAGTATCTCTGCGATTTCCCTGTATTTCAATCCCTCGTAGCGGCTCATCCTGAAAATGGCGGCGGAACGTTCCGGAAGTTGGTCGAGGGTTTTGCTGACAACTTCCCTGATCTCGCTGGCTTCAAGTATTTCTGACGGCCGGGTCTGTTCATCCTGCTTTTCGCGGGCCAGTTCCGATTCGATCGCGCTCCGTCTTCTCTGTTTTGCCAGCATCATTTTGCAATTATTCGACACCGCCTGGTACAGGTAAGATTTTACAGATGTTGTTATATTCAGTTGTTCACGGTCACGCCAGAAGCGATAGAAAAGGTCCTGTACCACCTCCTCCGCCGAATCGCTGTCGCGCAGGTAATGATACGCCCATCGGCTCAGGTCGGAGTAGTACTTCCTGAAAAGCAATTCGAATGCTGCCATTTCTCCCTGGCGTATCTTCCATATGGTTTGCCTGTCATTCACGTTCTGGAAATTGTAGCCGGTCCCACGCAATAAGGACCGGCTACCCCTAACACAAAATTACCACTAACCCCGCAATTTGCAATTACATTCTTCTTTTTAGTTTTCTACTCAGTTTATCTATGGCTTCCTCGATCGAGTCAACCGGCTTAATAATGTTGTTGTTGCCCCAGAAATCGGGGTCTTGGAACTGGTTGACCTGTTCCGCAAGTATATCGGAATACTTGGAGGATTCACCAAACTTGATTTTCCGTATATTTTCCTTTTCCACATCGGTTATGGCCATTTCGCTCATCAATGAAAACTTTGAGCTGAAGAGTTTCTTCTTCCAGCGGCATTTGAAATCAAGTTCCGAGCGGACATAGGAAAGGTACCATGTATCCTCGTATATCCTGTATTTTGTCAGGTAGTTTGCGGATTCAATATCGATCCTCATGGAACTGGGTTTCCTCCTGATGAACAACTCGGCTGCTTTACTTACCTTATCCTCGTCTAACTGGAAATCTATCCCGATGATGGCCAGGTTTTTGGTGTCGAGGAAAATCCTGCCCTCGTAAAGGGGATCTTCAATATACTCCCTGGGTTCGAATTTTATGATCATGGATTCCCTGTCCTGGACAGTGGTCAGTCCCCCGTAAGTATAAGTGTACATCTGCATGTACTCCTCGGTCAGGATATCGCCGGGATGCTTGGCAATGTCGAGCGTCAGGCTGATAAAGGGCCCGCCCTGGAGTTTAACCACGATCGTATCCATCCTCTGGACATCCTGGCTCTTGCGGCCCTTGTAGATCTGTGTGCGGTCCGTTCCTGTCACCTTGTGGTACTCCGCCTTGTATATGTCCACCACGGCTTCGGCCACAGCGACATAATTCCGGTTCTGTTGAATAGTTTCCCTGTAAAATGCCTTGAGCATGACCGGTTCATTGGAATAATTCGATGGGATGTTCTGGATGGCTTTTCTGAGAAGTTCCAGAGGATCCCCGTACGAAACGGTCACCTCGTCAATGGGCACGGCAGCAAGCTCGAGACTGATCTCGTTTCCGCTTTCTTTCAGGTCTGCCAGTGCGATAGTGCGGGACTGGTAGCCGAGGTGTGTGATTTCAAGTCCCTCGATAGTCCAGTCCGCCGGAGATTTGATAAGAAACTCCCCGTCCCCGTTCGTCACCGTTCCCACATTGGTGCCCTTCAGCACAACATTGGCGAAAACGACGGGCTTCTTGGATTTGCTGTCCAGGATCTTGCCCGAATAGGATTTATAGGAGAGCGTTTCCTGTGACCATGCCACGGATGCAAAGGCGAGTGACAGAAGCAGCACGGCCAGCAGGGCGATGATGTAAGGATTTCCTTTGAGTTTCTGAGATTTTCCTGTTTTCATTTTTATAATATTTAATAATGATGGATTGATGTTCAGAAATCTGTTCTCTGTTTCTATGATTCATGAGCATGGAAATACCCTATCTTTAGGAGTAAATATTTTACCGATGAATGCACTTGTACTTGAGGACTATATGAAATTGGTATACCGGGAAGTACCCGATCCTTTGCCCGGGCCGGGGGAGGTGCTGATCAGGGTCAAAGCCGTGGGGATATGCGGATCAGATATCCATGGAATGGACGGGAGTACGGGAAGGCGCCTGCCGCCGGTTATCATGGGACATGAGGCTGCCGGGATCATTGAAGAGGCAGGGGAGGGGGTTGATGACTGGGAGGCCGGCGACCGCGTGACCTTCGACTCGACCGTTTACAGGCTGGACGACTGGTATACCCGGAAGGGATTCTACAATCTAAGCGATGGACGGAAGGTGCTGGGTGTTTCAACGCCTGATTTCAAAATGGACGGAGCCTGTGCGGATTACGTGGTGGTCCCCAGTCACATACTCTGCCGCATCCCGGACCGTGTTTCCTTTACCCAGGCTGCCATGACTGAACCAGTTGCGGTTGCCCTGCATGCCATCAGCCTGACGGAGTTCGCGGCGGATGATACCGCCGTGGTAGTAGGCGCAGGGATGATCGGGCTCTTCCTGATCCAGCTGTTAAAGATAAAGGGCCTCAGGCAGATCATTGCTGTCGATATCGATCCGGATAAGCTGGCAATGGCACTAAGCCTTGGAGCAACGCATGCTGTTGATCCCGGAAAAAATGATGCGGGGAAAGAGGTGAAGTCACTCACCGAAGGCAGGGGAGCGGATATCGGGTTCGAAGTCGTGGGAATGACAGAATCCATTGATACGGCCATTGGTTGTATACGCAAGGGAGCCGCCCTGACGCTTGTCGGGAATGTGTCACCTCGCGTGGAGATACCGCTGCAGGCGGTGGTAGCGGGACAGCTGAGGCTGCAGGGATCCTGCGCCATCAACGGGGAGTTCCCGGAGGTCCTGGATCTCATGGATGAAGGCAGGATAGATACTGAGGCACTGCTCAGTGCAGAGGTGCCCCTGAGCGAGGGCCGGGAATGGTTCAGTCGCTTGTACAACAAGGAGAAGGGACTCATTAAAGTTGTCCTGATCCCCTGAAAATTGGCTTTGATGGAAAAATTAAGAACAGGAATCGTTGGGCCGGGGAAGGTGGCACACCTGATATCCACTGCCCTGCAATCACTGGATTCTTCTATTTATCTCGCGGTCTGCGGAAGGAACCTGGAGCGGGCAGAAGCATTCGCGGAACAGTTCGGACTGAAGACGTATACGGATGTTGCCGAAATGGTAGGAAAGGAAAAACTCGATCTTGTGATCGTGTGCACCCCCCACCCGGCACACCGCGAACCAACCGTCGCTGCCCTGAAAGAGGGCGCCCATGTGCTGGTGGAAAAACCCTTTGCCAGCAGCCTTGCGGACTGTGATGCCATGTCCGCCGCGGCCAGGGAGAGCGGCAGAAAATTGGGAGTTATATGCCAGAGAAGGTTTTACAGGCCCAGCCAGAGGATACGGCAGGCCATTGATGAAGGCAAAATCGGTAGTCCCGCGCTGGGAACAATAGAAATGCTGGGATGGAGGGATGAGGCATATTACGCTGCGGATGAATGGAGGGGAACATGGGAAGGGGAAGGAGGGGGTGTCCTGGTAAACCAGGCTCCCCACCAGCTTGACCTTTTGCAGTGGTACATGGGGGAGATCGATGAGTTATACGGGGACTGGAGCAATCTGAACCATCCCTATATTGAAGTGGAGGATACGGCATTGGCCGTTCTGAAGTTCAGGAACGGGGGACTGGGAAATATAATACTGAGCAATTCACAGAAACCGGGCATCCATTGCAACGTACATATTCATGGCTCAAACGGGGCATCTGTCGGGGTACAGACCGATGGGGGTGCCA
>CBFDEE010000154.1:0-6572 GCA_965603745.1 uncultured Bacteroides sp.
TGCAGCAGCACATCCTTGTTCCGGATCACCTCAAGGATGCTTTTATGCGGCTGGATCAGGGGATGTGACACCGGCGGTGTGGGCAGGTAGATCATGTCAGGCCCGCCCATGTTCGGGAACTTTATGTAGTCCTTGAAATTATGGTACCTTCCACCCGGGATCAGGTTATCCTCTTCGTCGAGTTCAAGCTTCTCTTTGAGGTATTTAAGCAGATCCACCGGCATTGAGCTGTCGTAAACGAAACGGACAGGCTGCCCGCTTTTCCGGTCCGACACACTGCTGTCAATGATCTCCAGGAAACTCTTGGCAAGATCGTTGTCAATATCGAGTTCCGCATCCCTGGTAAGCTTGATGGTGTATGCCTCAAACTGGTCGTACTGGAATATTCCGAAGATGTCGTCCAGGCAGAACCGGATCACATTGTCAAGGAGAATAATGTATTGTTTATTGCCGGAAGAGGGGAGGACCACAAAACGGCCGATCTCATCGCTGGGAATCTCAATCAGCGCGTATTCGGGATCGCTGCCATCCCCTGACTTTGTAAGCTTGATGGCGAGGTATATGGATTTGTCACGCAGGTGGGGGAATTCCCGAACATTGTGCAGCATCACCGGCGTTATGACCGAAAGGACCTCATCCTGGAAGAATTTCCTGACATAGGTGGACTGCTCCTCGTTCAGATGGTCCTCCCGGATAATATGGATGTCGTTCTCAGCGAGTTCGGCGAGGAGATCCTGGTAGGTCTGTTCAAATTTCTTCTGAAGATGGATTACCTTTTGCTGTATGGCATTCAGGATCTTTTTAGGTTTTTCCCTGTTTTTAAGACCGGTCGATTCTTCCACATCGATCATTCTCTTTATGGTTGCCACCCGTACCTTGAAAAACTCATCGAGATTGTTTGAGAATATGCCAAGGAATCTGAAACGTTCAGCCAGCGGAACATTCGGATCAATCGATTCCTGCAGGACACGCTCGTTGAAGGAGAGCCAGCTAAGTTCACGGTTGATGATCTTTTTATTTACAGCCATTGAAAAAGGGTGATGATCCGTGTTTGAAATCCTGAATTCAGAAGCACAAAGGTAATAAAAAAACCCGTGAGTCTTTTATTCGCTGTAGCGTTTGGGATAATCGAAGAAATCTTTGTTGGGAGAGGCTTTTCCGACATTCTTCCAGTCCCCGGTATCGTACGTCAGGCTCACAATCCCCGAGGTGGGAATATTGTCCAGGTAATGGTCCATCAGCTGGTTGGCAAGTGCCGTAAAAGCAGGATTATGGCCAAAGATCAGCAGCTGGGAAACGGAATTGTCCTGGCTCCTGACAAGCTCGATCAGGTCATCGGTATAACCCATGTAGATACTGTCGGAAATCCGGATCCGGTCATAGGGGAACTTCAGGATACGGGCGAAAATGATGGCAGTGTAAAGGGCACGGTTTGCGGGGCTCGTAATAAACAGGTCAGGGGATACTTTCCGTTCAGAAAGTTTTTTTGCCATAAGGTAGGCGTTGTTGATTCCCCGGGGACTCAAAGGGCGGTCAATGTCAGAGATGCCTTCAAAATCCCAGCTCGATTTTCCGTGGCGGACAATGTGAAGGGTTTTTTCGCTCATGCCGGTATTGTTTAGGGTGGTCCGGTATTATTTAGCTTGGTCCGATATTGTATCGTTTAATGCGGTAAAACCTATAACAGGTTACTTGCCAGCTCGGCCAGGAAGGACCGTTCACCCTTCACCAGGTTCACATGGGCAAATATATCCTGCCCTTTCATCTTGTCCGACAGGTAGGACAGGCCGTTTGATGTTGAATCAAGGTAGGGTGAATCGATCTGCTCAATATCACCGGTAAAGACCATTTTAGTCCCTTCCCCCGCCCGCGTGATAATGGTTTTTACCTCATGCGGTGTCAGGTTCTGTGCTTCATCAACAATGAAAAATACCCTGGAAAGGCTGCGCCCGCGTATGTATGCAAGGGGAGTTATGACGAGCTTTTCATTTTTCAGCATTTCGTCGATCTTGGTGAACTCAGGGCTCTGCTGGCTGAATTTATGCTTGATGACAGAAAGGTTGTCCATCAAAGGCTGCATGTAGGGATCGATCTTCTCCTTGACATCACCCGGAAGAAAACCGAGATCACGGTTGGCAAGCGGGACAATAGGCCTGGCAAGGAAGATCTGGGTAAACAGCTTCCGTTGGTAGAGTGCGGCAGCCAGTGCAAGCAGGGTTTTTCCCGTTCCAGCTTTCCCGGTGAGTGAAGCCAGCTGTACCTCCGGCCGCATCAGGGCATCCAGTGCAAATGCCTGCTCGGCATTCCTGGGTTCGATACCGTATGCTTTCTGCTTTTCAACCCGGTCGATCACATCATTAAAAGGGTCAAAATGTGCAAGCGCGCTCGATTTGCCGTTTTTCAGGATGTAGTACTGGTGAGGACTGGGTTTTTCTTCAAATCCGAAATCATCAACGGGAACTCCCTCGAATTCCTCGTACATCCTTGAGATCATCTTGCTGCCGATACCCTCCTTCGTGCTGATGCCCCTGTAGAGCTCATCCAGGTTTGCTACCTTGTCGTTCTTGTAATCCTGCGAGATCACCCCGAGAGCCTTGGCCTTCATCCTGAGGTTAATGTCCTTGGTGATCAGGATAACATTATTGTTCTGCCTTGCTTTTTGCAGATGCTGGGCAATATTCAGAATACGGTGATCGGGCGTGTCTTCGGGGAAAGATTTTTTCATTTCGTCGGAATAGGCCTTTCCTGTTTCGATGGACAGCTTTCCAAGATCTTCCCCAAGCGGGATGCCCCCGTTAAAAAGATCGTCACCAGAAAGTTTATCCAGCTCCCTGGTGAACTCCCGTGCATGGAAATTGATCAGGTCATTTCCTCTCTTGAAACGATCCAGTTCCTCAAGGACAACGATGGGGATAACGACATCATTCTCTTCAAAATTATAGATACATTTGTAATCATGCAGCAACACATTCGTATCCACAACAAATGTTTTTATGGCTTTTTTTGGCATCGAAGGCGCTTTTGAGGTAAAATCGAATAAAATTAGCAATAATATTCTTGAAAAATTGTTGGCAAGCTGTTCAAAACCTGTTAAATACCGAAATATGGAAGAATCGAAGAATCCCGTAATTGACGCCATATTAAAGAGAAGGAGCATAAGACGTTACCGTGCTGATGTTGTTGATAAGTCTGAAATCAGACAATTGTTGATGGCAGGCATGTACGCACCCTCGGCAAGGAACCAGCAGCCCTGGCATTTCCTGGTTATCGATGAGCGTTCACTGCTTGACAGAATAAGGGAGGTACATCCATACGCATCCATGTTGTCCGGCGCGGCACTTGCCATCCTGGTCTGCGGGGATGAAAGCCTGGAACTGAGCAAGGGTTACTGGTCCGTGGATTGTGCGGCAGCCACACAGAACATACTGCTGGCAGCCCATGCACTCGGATTGGGAGCAGTATGGCTGGGTGTATACCCGAGGGAGGAGCGGCAGGCAGGAATCCGTGAGATATTCGGGTTCCCCCCGGAGATACATCCTTTTGCCCTGATTTCGGTTGGCTATCCTGCCGAGGAGAGGCCGCATCCCGACCGTTTCCGGGAAGACCGTATCAGATGGAACAGCTGGTAGCACAGTCCCCAAGAATATAAAAAAGGCCATCATGAATTACGAAGAGGCATTATCCTTCCTGTTTTCCAGCCTTCCCATGTACCAGAGGGTAGGCAAGGTGGCCTATAAATCAAACCTGGACCAGACCCTGGAACTGGACGAATATTTCGGGCATCCGCACCGTGCATTCAGGAGTATTCATGTAGCGGGTACCAATGGCAAGGGATCCGTCGCCCACATGCTGGCCGCTGTGCTGCAATCCGCCGGGTACCGGACCGGCCTCTACACTTCACCACACCTGAAAGATTTCAGGGAGAGGATCCGGGTAAACGGGGATATGATCCTGCCGGAACGGATTACGGATTTTGTAAATGAACATGCGGACTTCATAGAGAAAATCAAGCCGTCGTTTTTCGAGATGACGGTTGCGATGGCCTTTGATCATTTCAGAAGGGAAAAGGCAGAAATTGCCGTTGTCGAGGTGGGAATGGGGGGAAGGCTTGATTCGACCAACATTATCCGGCCCGTAATGTCGGTGATCACAAATATTGGGATGGACCACAGCCAGTTCCTGGGTGATACCCTGTATAAAATAGCCCGTGAGAAGGCCGGGATCATAAAACCCGGGGTACCGGTCGTGATCGGCCAGGAACAGGATGAGGTCAGTGCTGTTTTCAGGCGCAGGGCTGAAGAATCAGGCAGCAGCCTGTATTTTGCCGATCGGGAGTACAGGGTAGAATATTCACTTCAGTCCCCCGAAGGAAAACAGGTCCTGCAGGTCCGCCGTGAGGGTGAACCGGATGTTCACAGCATAGCGGTTGACCTGCTGGGACTGTACCAGCAGAAAAACCTGGTAACCGTCCTGAAATCTATTGATATCCTCCGTGATCTGGACCTGAAGATCCCGGATCAGCAAATGAAGGAGGGACTGGAG
The DNA here is from genome assembly GCA_965603745.1 of uncultured Bacteroides sp. GTDB lineage: Bacteria > Bacteroidota > Bacteroidia > Bacteroidales > SM23-62 > SM23-62. The sequence goes on from CBFDEE010000154.1 coordinate 4,543, forward strand.
AACATTGCATCTATAACGGGATTAAGGGGACGCTGGGAAATAATCGGGCATAATCCATTAATTGTATGTGATACGGCCCACAATCCCGACGGATTGCGGGAAGTAATCAGCCAGGTCCGGCAGACTGCATGCAAGAATCTGCATATCATCCTGGGCATGGTCGACGACAAGGAACCCGGAAGATTACTTGCCGAGTTGCCTCCTGAAGCCACGTATTACTTCACTCAGGCTTCCATTCCAAGGGCCATGGACAGGGAAAAACTTGCCAGGAAGGCTATGAAGTTCGGCCTGTACGGCCAGGTGTGTCCTTCCCCTGCCAGGGCAATGGAAATGGCCCGGGCAGATGCCGGCAGGGAGGATATGATATTTGCAGGGGGCAGTACCTTTCTGGTAGCGGAGATACTTTGACCTCCCGGTACTCAACTATCAGGGCCGGATATTACCGCAGGTCCTGACTCAGCGATGACCGTAAGAAATTGCTTCTGCCTGAATAACAGCGGATAGATCCTGCATGCCACACAGTATCCGAAAACGGCTTCCAGGAAAGAAAAGAAAACCAGTATCCCCCCGGGGATATATGCTACCAGGTTAAACCCTGCAAGAAAACTTCCCATCGCCATTGCCGACAGTACAAGGCCGATCCTCGCAGCGAAGACCTTGGGTCCCTCATTAATCATGATCTCCCTCATATTCAGGTTCCTGGCAAGGTAGCGGTTCATTCTTCCCATGGGACTGAATCTTCCGCGGAACCAGGCCCGCAGTGCAAAATCCACCGGCAGGATGATCAGTATCCATTTGGCAGGTGTGAATATGAAAATACTCATGACGATTATTGTTGCCAGGGCGTTGAGCCGGGTAACGTTTTCATTAATCTGTCTTTCGTTTACGGGACACACTTCAGTCATTTCTATTCCCTGCATGAAATTAGAAACGGATATACAGATACAAATATATTATTTAGTTTTAATCCTTAATGTCATTTCTGCGACAAACAGCAAGTCGCGTGCTGTTTTTTTAATAAATTAACATCCGATAAAGGATTTTAAAGTATTGAATTAATAATTCTACTCATGCTGCAAGCTCTGAAACACATAGCTATTTTGTTTTTAATGATCCTGTTTGGATGTAAACCAGGATCTGCACCGGATGAAGGAGAGAAATGGATCCAACTGTTTAACGGCAGTAACCTGGAGGGCTGGGACATCAAGTTCACCGGCCACCCCCTGAACGAGAACTATAACAACACCTTTAGGGTGGAGGATGGTATGCTGGTCGTCCGGTATGATCAGTGGGACAGCATACGCGGGGAGTTCGGCCATATTTTTTACAGGAAGCCGTTTTCCCGATACAAGCTGCGGCTGGAATACCGGATCGTGGGTGAGCAGGCCGCCGGCGGTCCTTCATGGGCCTATAAGAACAGCGGGGTAATGCTCCATTCCCAGTCCGCCGAAAGCATGCTGACCGGCCAGGATTTCCCGGTAAGTATCGAGGCCCAGTTCATGGGAGGAGATTCCCTGGGCGACCGCCCGACAGCGAATCTCTGCACACCCGGAACAAATGTGGTCATTGGCGGTGAGTTGTATACGCCGCACTGCCTGAATTCCAGTTCAGAGACATACCGCGGAGAAGAATGGATCAGCATTGAAGTGGTCGTACTCGGGAATGAGATCATCCACCACATTGTTAACGGTGATACTGTCCTGACCTACAGCAAGCCTCAGATCGGCGGGGATCTGCCGGAAGGATTTCCCCTAATTGAAGGCACTCTCCTGGAATCGGGGTATATAGCTCTTCAGGCTGAAAGCCATCCCTTTGATTTCCGGAATATAGAAATACTCGATCTCAGCGCGCAGGATGAATGATACAGCGGATCATTCACACGATAACAGGGCAGGCTAAAATTTGAAAATATTCCTTTGTTAAAATAAAATAGTCCTGTATATTTGCACCCGCTCAGGGAACACCCTGGCAAAACAGGGCGATTAGCTCAGCTGGTTCAGAGCACCTGCCTTACAAGCAGGGGGTCACTG
>CBFDEE010000155.1:0-6555 GCA_965603745.1 uncultured Bacteroides sp.
CATAAATGAATATACTACCCAGGATATCCGAGGATACACGGGTCCAATTCTGAAAAGGTGTTTCGATAAAATACGTGGTGGGCAATATCATTCTCCTTCTATCCCAGATCCGCACAACTACATAGGTAAGAGTGATTTCTTCAATCCAGCCCCACTCTTTTTCCACGATCACAACATCGTCGATCCTGATCGGCTGTGTCAGTGCGATCTGGAATCCTGCCAGAACAGAACCAAGTACCTTCTGGGCGGCAAATCCGAGAATGATCCCTGCTACCCCAGCTGAGGCAAACAGACTGATACCTATTCTCCGGATGCCATCAAAGGTCATCAGGGCAATGGAAAAAGCGATAAGGATAATAACAAATACGGTGATCCGCTCCAGAACCCTGAGTTGGGTATAGACCTTTCTGGCCTTCAGATTATCCTTTTGCTGGATATCGTATTTGCTAAGAATTATAATCCTGGAAAAACGTATGGCCCGGATACAGACCCAGGTAATACAGAAAATTGAGGCAATTGTTATCAGTTGCTTGAAGACCGGGTGCATTCCATTGCTGTCTGAAAATGCCGGGGTAAATAGCAGGGAGATGTTAACTAGGGAGATGATAACCAGGAAAACAAGAAGTGGATTTTTTAACTTTAAAACCTGTGCTCTCACCTCTGCGGATCCAGATTTTTTACTCATCCTTCGAAGGATGAAAAATAAAATGATGTATAATACCAGGCTTCCTGCAAAAATACAGGCGATCAGGATTAAGTTTGTGACAAGATCCCCGCCCGAGTCTAAAGCGTTGATGTAATTTCTGAGGTCATTTACCATGGTTTGCTAAGATTTAATGCAAAAGTACAAAACGAAGCAATCAGGTTCTATGAACAGGCATATTTTTTATCAGGCTGAGTCAGTGCCCATTTTTCCATGAATTATTACCTTGCTTTCCCGAAAGGGATCCGGGGTGCCAGCTCAGTTGGTTCAGAGCGCATGCTTGACAGGCATGAGGTCACTGGTTTGTCCCACTCTCAGTCAAAACAAACCGCAAATCCATACTATCCATTCAGTTTCCAGTCTAAGCTCTGCGGTTTCCGGTAAATTATACCCGGTTCTTCCGCGGTTGCCTTCTGTGCTGAAACCGGTAACCATGGCCCCCATCATACCAAATAAATTCGTAATTTTAGGGTGCACTAACAGAAGACACCGATGAATCCGAAAAAGTCCGTAGAGGTCCTGGAGGGACAGATACAAAAACTGGAAGCTAAAGAATTTGACCTGAATGCATGGAAGAACTTCACCATTCTTCTCCTGGAAAGGATCTTCGGAAGACAGAGCAAGAAGATCGAAGCCATTAACAAGATCAAATACGACCAGGGAAGCTGGGTCCTGAGGGATGAAACCGGCTATACCAATTCCATGGAAGCCTGTAAGAAGCTGGGACGGGAGGTCCTCGAGGAGTCTATCGTGGAACTGGAAACTTTCGGACTTCCCGAAGAAAGCACTGACACCATCGCTTTTGAGATCATACTGAATGCCCTGAAGGACGAACTCACCGGCTCACAGTTAAGGGAAATAATAAAAGCTGTGGGGGACACGGGGGCCATTAAAGACCGGAAAAAGATACTTTTTTCCAAGCTGCAGGGATTCGGCTCGGAAGCTGCCTGGGCCATCGTGGCCAATATCCTTTCAGACGAACAGATTACGGAGAAGCTGAAGGGAGAAGACTAAACCATGGGATTTCGTGAATTCGCTATTTTTGCAGTCTGGCTTAAAACAGGCAGCCTGTCAATATTATGAAAAGAGTAGTTGTAGGATTATCTGGCGGAGTTGATTCAAGTGTTGCTGCGTACCTCCTGAAGGAACAGGGGTATGAAGTGATCGGGATATTCATGATCAACTGGCACGATAAGACCGGTACCCTCGAAGGGGACTGCCCGTGGAGGGATGATCTCGTATTCGCGCAGCTGGTGGCCAAAAAACTCGGGATCGAATTCCACAGCGCGGACCTCAGTAAGGTATATAAGAAGAGGGTCATAGACTATATGTTCAGTGAATATGAGAAAGGCCGTACTCCGAACCCGGATGTGCTGTGCAACCGTGAGATCAAGTTCGATGAGTTCTTAAGGGTGGCGGAAAAATACAAAGCAGATTACGTGGCCACGGGACATTACTGCCGCAGGGACAGCATTGAAGCAGACGGGAAACCGGTACACCGGCTGCTTGCGGGATCCGACCTCAACAAAGAACAGAGCTATTTCCTCTGCCAGCTGAACCAGGACCAGCTGTCCCGGGTACTGTTCCCCATTGGTGACCTGCCCAAGGAGAAGGTCAGGGAAATCGCGACTGAGCAAAAACTTCCGACAGCCTCGAAAAAGGACTCACAGGGCATCTGTTTCATAGGCAAGGTGGATCTTCCCACCTTTCTGCAACAGCAGCTCGAACCAAAGAAGGGAGACGTCATCGAGATCCCCAGGCGCTTTGCCCCGTACCTGGAGTTTGACAGCGACAGTAATGATACCCAGTACCTCTCCCGGCCCTGGGAATATGAGCCGGGTGACGGGATCATCATCGGCACCCACAACGGGGCTCATTTCTACACCATCGGCCAGAGGAAAGGCCTGAACATCGGTGGGAAAAAGGAACCTCTGTTCATTATAGGTACGGATACGGAAGAAAATATCATTTATACAGGGGAAGGAAAATCTCACCCCGGGCTTTACAGGAAAGGGCTTGCCATCCGGGCGGAAGACGTCCACTGGGTCAGGCCGGACATGGAGATGTCAGCAGGGGAATCGAGGGATTACAGTATCCGTATCCGTTACCGGCAGACTCTGCAGCAGGGCACCCTGTTCATGGAAAAGGACTATCTGTATATTATTTTTCAGAAGCCCCAGCGGGGAATAACCCCGGGCCAGTTCGCGGCCTGGTATGAAGAAGATGAGGTTATAGGGTCCGGGGTAATTGAGTAAATTGATCTCCCGGAACCCGGATACCCGGGAGGGTCCGGATTTCCATTCGGGTCCCGGTCCTGCGGCGGACGCATTCCCATAACCTGATCCGGTCACTCGCTGTTATGCAGGCCGCATTCCTTGTGTTCCGCATTCTCCCACCACCAGCGTCCGGCACGTGAATCCTCGCCGGGCTGGATCGCCCGTGTGCAGGGCCGGCATCCAATACTCGGGAATCCCCTGTCATGCAGAACATTATACGGGACCTCATGTTCCTTAATATATTGCCAGACCTGTTTCTCGGTCCAGTCAATAAGGGGATTCAGTTTCAGGAGCTTATGCTTTTCGTCCCATTCAACAAGCTTGTTGAAGAACCGCGTCACGGTCTGGTCTTTCCTGAGACCGCATATCCACATCTCCATTCCGCCAAGGGCCCTTTTAAGGGACTGGTTCTTGCGCACATCACAGCATAGCTTCCGGTTCTCAATGCTTTTGTAGAACAGGTTGATCCCCTTGCTGGCAACCATGTCCTGTACCAGGCCCGAGTCAGGGAAATAGACCTCAATGTTCAGGCCGTACTCCTCGTTGGTATGCTGAATAAGATCGTAGGTTTCCTGGTAAAGGCGCCCCGTATCGAGAGTAAAAATCCTGGTGTCCCTGTCGATGCCGGAGATCATTCTGGTAAGCACCTGGTCCTCCGCCCCCATACTTGAGGCAAATATGATCTTCCCCCTGTACTCTTCCAGGAAATACTCCAGAACCTCTTCCGGCGGTTTCCCCCACCATTTCTTATTCAACTGTTCGATAAGGTGTTCCTTCATGCTGCCTGTCGCTTTATTATTCTAACTCTGTTCCTCTTCATCAACTGAAGGCTTAAGGGTGTATTTAAGCAGGAGGTACCCGCAGGCTCCTGCCACAAGCGATCCGATCAGGATGCCGATCTTGGCATGGTTAAGCATGCCTGCATCGTTGTATGCCAGGCTGCTGATGAACATGGACATGGTAAAACCGATCCCGCCCAGGAAACCGAGGCCGATCAAATGAACCCAGCGCGTGCCCCCCGGAAGTTCTGTAAGCCTGAGTTTAATTCCCAGCCAGGAAAACGCAAGGATACCCAGAACCTTGCCTGCCACAAGTGCCAGCGCTAAATTGACAGACACCTGGCCGATTACGGGCTCGCCGGGCGGAGAGCTGAGCAGGACTCCCGCATTGGCAAGGGCAAATACCGGCATAATGAAAAAGGATGTTATGCCGTGCAGTTTGTGTTCGAGGTATTGCAGGGGACTGTGTATCTTCTCTACATAGGTTTCGATATTGTCGAGTGCATGCAGTTGTTCCTTGTTGAGCAGAAGTTTCTCTTCGGATTCTGATTCGCCGAAGGGCAGCAGGTTGGACCTCATGACCCGGTTAAAGACCCCCAGTTTAATGGTTCTTCCGACCGGGACTATAAAGGCAAGCATCACCCCTGCCACCGTGGGATGCAGGCCGGATTTCAGGACATAGTACCAGATAAAGGCGCCTACCGCCAGGAAAACCGTTCCGCTGCGCATTCCTACCCTTACCGATATGGCCAGGAGGATAAAAAGCGCCAGGGCTATCAGAAGATAGTTCCATCCTATGGATTCACTGTAAAATGCCGCTATTACGAGAACTGCCCCCAGGTCATCCACAATTGCAAAGGCAGCCAGGAATACTTTGAGGGCAAGCGGGACACGCCTGCCCAGGAGGCTTAGTATCCCGAGTGAAAAAGCAATATCGGTCGCCATTGGAATGCCCCATCCTTCGACCCCGGGATTATTGCCGTGAAGGACGATAAAAAATGCAGCCGGAATCAGCATTCCTCCGACAGCTGCAAAAATGGGCAGGGCTGCCTGTCTGAATGTTGAGAGTTCCCCTGCCAGTATCTCCCGCTTGATCTCGAGACCCACCACAAAGAAAAACACCCCCATCAGTCCGTCGTTAACCCACAGGATCAGGGGTTTTGTAAGTATGAGAACCTGCCCGATCTGTATGGTGAGCTCCCAGTTTACGATCCGCTGATAGGAACCGGACAGGGCGGAGTTTGCCCATATCATGGCTATGACTGTTGCCAGGATCAGAAGGATACCGCTTGCAGCTTCGATCCTGAAGAATCTCTGGAAGGGACCAATTACCCGGGAAAACATGATAGATTGTTTAGCAGGCATATTGATAGATTTGATGCGAAAATACTTAAATAAAGCCAATATTAAAAGACTTCCTTGTCCGCTTTCAGGTAGTTCTTATACCTTCCCAGGTCATACCAGTAATCTTCATTATGAATGAAGGGCTGAATCCGGTGGATATCGGCCAGCTCAAGGTACATTTCGGTAAGATTCATGGGCTGTATCGAGGGGAAATGGCTGAAGAAATCCCTGCTGATAACCTGTATACAGCTATTACCGTATTCCTCCATCCCGCCACTGGTCTTCCTGACAATCCTTTCTTCTCCGGTTTCATTATGCCTCCATCCGGACAGGTTTCCAAGATTGTCAAATAAAAGTGACCGGGAAGTAGGCCTCTTTTTGACGGCAAGTGTCACCATGGCATCTCCTTTTATATGGGCATCAAGCAGGTAAGTGATATCAAGGTTTGTGATCACATCCACGTTATGAACAAGGAAATACTCTTCTTCCAGGAAATGATCCCTGGCCAGCAGCAGGGCTCCGCCCGTATCCATTAACTGTGCAGTTTCATCTGAAACAGAAAGTGCAGTACCCGGAATTTCCAGGGAATCGAGGAACTCCGCTACCTGCCTGGCATAATGATGTACATTCACAACAATATGGTCAACACCTGCCGAAGCAAGATTCCGGATGATCCTTTCCACAAGCGGCATGCCCTTGAAAGGGACCAGGGCCTTGGGCTTGTTGTCCGTCAGGGGCCTGAGCCGGGTGGCGAGTCCGGCTGCCAGTATCATTGCTTTCATCAGAGAAATCAGAGTTTAACCGGTTTGCAAACCCAGCTCTTCTTCATCACCCTGGTGTCGCATTCCTTGCACCTGAAACGCGGCTTATATTCCATGCGTGCTTTTTGTTTCTTTTTTCCCACTTCACATGTCGGCTTTGCCATATCCTCGTGCTAATTATCCAGTTCCGTGTGAACCAGCTTTGTTTTTACATTCAGTTTTTCCCTGATGAATTCCTGCAGGCGCTCGGCGCAGTAAACAGAGCGGTGCTGTCCTCCCGTACACCCGTAACTGACCATCAGGTGATTGAATTTGCGGGATTTGTATTCCGCAATGGACTGCTCAACCAGCGAGAAAGTCCGGCCAAGGAATTCATGCACATCGTTTTCCTGCCCGAGGAATTCAATTACTTCGGGATCCAGGCCGGTGAACTGCCTGAATTTTTCCTCCCTTCCGGGATTGGGCAGTGCCCTGCAATCAAAAACAAATCCACCTCCGTTTCCGCTCAGGTCCCTCGGCAATCCCTTTTTATAGGAAAAACTTTGAATAAGGACAGTGAGCTCCCCCACCTCAGCACCCGTTTTCCATTCCTCCAGTTCAGTCAGCCGGGCCAGGCAGGAGCTAAGTTCCTGCAGTCCCTCTGGGATAAGGGATTGTTGAATCAGCCATGCAATGTTCCGGATGGCAAACGG
>CBFDEE010000156.1:0-6536 GCA_965603745.1 uncultured Bacteroides sp.
GCGGAAGCCTGGAGGTAAGCGAAGCGACTACAGACGGGTGTATCTCCGAGCCGGTAAGTGTACAGGTTACGATTGACGGTCCCACTATAGACCTCGGGGAGGACCTTGATATCTGCGAAGGTACGGCTACAACCATTGTACCCGAGGGTGAATTCACCACGCAGATATGGACCAATAACAACAGCACTGCTCCCACATACACCACCGATTCGACCGAAATGGTCAGAATACAGGTAGTTGATGATGCGAGCTGTAATGCCTACGACAGTGTGCAGGTTACTGCTTACCCGGTCCCGGTTGTGGACCTTGGCAATGACACGACCCTCTGCGGGAATGCATTCCTGGTGCTGGATGCCGGCAATCCCGGAGCCAGCTACACCTGGTCCACAGGAGAGACAACACAGCAGATAGAAGTATTCCCGGGAGAGCAGATCATATGGGTAGAAGTTGTGGGAGACGCCGGATGCTCAGATTCTGCATCAATCCTGATCAGACCTTGCTCACCCCAGGAATTCTTTGCCAACATTGCAAATACTATTACACCCAATAAAGACGGAGTGAATGATACATGGAGGATTGATGAAGTAGCTGCATACCCGGAAATTGAAATCGAGATATTTGATCGCTGGGGAACACTGGTCTGGAGGTCCACACGCGGGTATACCGAAGAATGGGATGGAAGGAATTCGAAAGGAAGGGATATGCCGATGGGTTCATATTATTATGTTATTAACCTGAATGACGATTCAGATGTGATACAGGGTACAATCACGATTATCAGGTAGGTAAGAACAGATATATTTATTTAGGATTGTGAATATCCGTAAATACATAGGGATCTGGCTGATGGCAACAACCGTCAGTTGCGTTGGAATTCAGACAATGAATGCCCAGCAGTTGCCGCAATACAGCCAGTATATGATGAACAAGTTCCTTATAAATCCGGCTGTGGCCGGATCAGAGGGTTATACTTCGTTTAATCTTACAGCAAGGGAACAATGGATAGGCCTGGCCAATTCTCCGCGAACATATGCTTTCAGTGCCCAGACGAGGATCCTGAAGAACAGTTTTGTTTCAAGAGGAGCATCAATCAAGAAAAAGAGGTCAGCAGCTTCCAGGAGCGGGAAAGTGGGACTGGGAGGTTATGTCTTTACGGATCATACCGGGATTGTGAGCAGGACAGGATTTAAATTTACCTATTCATATCATATTGCTTTTCAAAGGGGACAATTATCCTTCGGGCTGACCGGAAGCGGGTACCAGTTCAGGGTTGACCAGGAGGCCATACGCCTGTATGACCAGGATGATGACCTGATCAACAATTTTAATAACCGCATGTTTATTCCGGACGCTGATATAGGGGTATATTACTCCGATCCGAAGATGTATGGTGGGTTTTCTGCGTCACAGCTGTTCGCTGCATCCCTGAAATTCGGGCAGGGCAGCTATAAAAACTACCGGCTCTTAAGACATTATTACCTGATCGGAGGCTATAATTTTGATCTCAGCGATTTTGTTATACTTGAACCCTCCTTTCTCCTGAAGACATCAGAAGCCTGGCAGTTCCAGCTGGACCTTACCGGTAAGTTTTATTTATTTGAGGATTACTGGGCCGGGTTGAGTTACAGGACCGGGGCACAGGCAGGCGCACTGATCATAATGGGGGGACTCAGAGTGGACAAATTCTTTTTCGGCTATTCCTTTGATTATACCCTAAGCAGTATCCAGCGTCACAGTTTCGGCTCACACGAATTCATGATCGCCATGAAACTGGGTGATAGTGCCCGACGCTATAAATGGCTGATCCGGTATTAAGATCCGTTCAGAACCAGACAGTAAAAAGTGCCTCGACGGATTCCTGCAGGAATTCCCCGGTATAATTATCTATCCTCGTATTCGTCCGGTTTACCGTGATACCCCGGATGTCCTTATAGATCTGCAGGGTCTCCGGATGGATATACCAGTCCTCATGGAAGATAACACTGTTCATCTCCGTAAGAGGATAATCTTCGGGCAACAGTCCATTCCCCTGCAGAGAAGCTTCTTCGTATTCGCTACCGGGTTTCTCCCGCTCCGTTTCCCCGCCGGGATAATGAAACAGAATATCTATTATTTCATCGCGTTGCAGGATACTGCCCTGCTTTCCTGGTGGACTGGCCTGTAAGTCTCCGGCCAGCACTCCGGTGATTATCTTCTCCAGGAAGCGATTCGCATCGAAATGCCGGTAAAAATCAAAATAATGATATTGCCATTCGTAGAATTCCGCCCTGCTGATCCGGCCGTATTCTTCTTCCCTGTACAGGTAAAACTGATAAGCTTTATTGTACAGCATGACCTCATACTGAATATCCTTCTTCACAGGCCTAAAGGTCTTTGGATTGTATTTTACAGTTTTCATTGAACCTGAAGACCATTCCGGGATTACCATGAAAAGGAGCCGCCTCCGGATCTCATTTTCGTCATAGCCCTCGTACATACTGGCCAGGTATTCGCGGATCGGCAGGTATGCAAAAACATCCTTGTATAACCTGTGCGATTTAGCATCCAGCCACCAGGATTCAAAGAAGAGCAGGCCGCTGATCTCCTCGTATGGGATTTTCCTGTATTCCGTCACTTCCTCCATTTCACCCTCACTGCTTATCATCAGGCTGGTATCCCATCCTGCTGACAGGTAATTAAGGATATTAAGGGTGTCAAATTCCTTATAACCGGATTTCTCGATAAGTTGCGGAACAGATCCCCAGAAATTGGGATCAAATACCCTGACGTTCTGGGAGAAAACTGCATCGAATATCATCGGGATCAGTTCTTCTTCCCGGTACCTTGAGACGATGAGGGGATCGGGACCGGGTTGAGGAACGGTATCAAGGAAGGCCTGTTCAAAATTGTAGATTGTCTTGAGGAATGATCCGGAAATATCAAGCTGGTTATGTGTCCGCCGTGAAGGTTTACGAAATCCTGATTGTGCGCCGAGCGGCATGGTGAACACCAGCAGCAGGGTGGCCGCTGTTAATACTGCCAGCAGGACTGTTTGTTTTCTGGAAATTATATGCATGACGGAGGCTGAATCTGTATGCTGTGAAATTAATAATTAAAATTAATCTGTAATTTTACGACATTTGTATCTGTTTCTCTGATAAATACCTGAGATGGGACTTACTCAAAAGAAATGCAAGCCCTGTGAAGGAGGGGTGCCAAAACTGAACAGGGATGAGATCCTTGAGTTTTCTGCCCTGCTTGAACAGCCCTGGGATGTGGTGGAGGATATGAAGATCGTCAGGGATTTTGAATTCAGTGATTACAACTCCACTATTGGTTTTGTAAACCGGGTTGCCGCCCTGGCTGAGGAAGAGGGACATCATCCCGTTATGCACGTTTACTTCTCGAGAGTGAAGGTTGAACTCTGGACTCATGCTATACTGGGACTATCGGAAAATGATTTTATCCTTGCCGCCAAGATTGATGAATTATAGAATTCCAGGGACATTACTCAGCCTGTACCTGTTGATGTACGGGCTTACTGGTACTTATGGCCAGCTGAGCGATACCCTGTTCCGGCTCGAGGAGGTGCGGATCGTTTCCGACCGGCTGGGATTGCCCGAGGCAAGGGCCGGCAGGCATGTCACGGTAATCAAATCTTCAGAGATCCGGTCCCTCCCGGTCAATTCCATCGATGAGCTTCTGCGTTATGTTCCCTTTATGGAAGTTCAGTCCCGCGGTTCCTTCGGAGTACAATCGGACATCCTTATGAGGGGTGCAACCTTTAACCAGGTCCTCATCCTGGTCGATGGCATGCGTATTAATGATCCGCTCACCGGTCATTTCAACAGCTATATTCCTGTGTCACTGACTGAAATCTCGCGAATAGAGGTTTACAGGGGACCCGCTTCCACTATTTATGGTCCCGATGCAGTCGGTGGTGTGGTGAATATTATTACAAAGAGTTTTGAACCGGGGATCACTGAAGATGGCATTGACGGCAGAGTGGAAGCCTGGTACGGGCAGCATAACCTGCGTCGCAGCAATTCGGGAGTGAATTTCAGCAGGGGCAGATGGAAAGCGGGAGCAGGGATAAGCTATAGTGCCTCTGACGGACATCCGCTGGACCCGGACAGCCTTCGGGGGGATTTCAATGTAATTACTCCATCGATCTCAGTTTCGACACAGTTATCCGGGAAAACAAGGATAGCCTACCGGACGGCCCTCGATAAGAGGGATTTCAATGCCCGTTACTTTTATACAAACAGCCCGCTGGATCTTTCCAGGGAGGAGATCAGCAGATGGTGGAACCAGTTTCAGCTGGATATGAGAATAAATGATTCCCATTCCCTGACACTACAGGCCGCCTACCAGGCTACCCGTGATTCGTTTTTGTTCAATCCCATGTTCCCGGCCAATTTTCACAGGACCCGATACCAGAATTACCAGATGAACCATGTATTCCTTCCCGGCAGAGAATTCAGGCTGGCATCCGGCCTGCAGGCCGATAAGCAAAGGATCCTGAGCAATGACAGAGGGAACAGGGACCACTGGCATGCCGGGGCCTATTCGATATTGTCCGGGATGCTCATGGAAAATCTCAGCTTCGGGGCGGGGATAAGGCTGGACTATGACCAGGTATACGGGGTGGAGATACTACCCCAGCTTAATCTTTCATACGTTCTGGGAATGTGGATATTCAGAGGTTCCGCAGGCCGGTCTATTCGCTCACCTGACTTTACGGAGAGGTATATCAGCACAGGACTCGAAGGGCCGCTGAGTCCGGGCAGAAACCTTGGAAACCCAAACCTGTCCGCCGAAAGGGCATGGAGCATCGAGGGCGGAATTGACAGGCAGATCACACAGGGCATGGAATTCAGGCTGACCGGATTTTACCGCTTCTCAAGGGACCTGATTGATTATTCCCCGACCCTGGCGGGAGATATACCTGACAACGAAAACCTGGTTCCCGGAGAGCAGTACTTTTATGCTGGAAACGTGGGATTATTGAATACCGGGGGGGTGGAATCCGAACTCAGGGGAAGGCACAGACTTTCCGGCAGTTGGGTGCTTGAATGGGTACTGTCATACCAGGGACTTGCTTCACACAGCGATTCTGCCATCGTATCAAAATACCTTGCCTCCCACTCGGGAAATCTGGTTAACGGGGGACTGGGACTGAATTCCGGGGGATTTAGTGTCAGGATAAGCACGATGTACAAATCGCGTGATACGGAATTTGCCCGGGAAATAAACCAGAGTCTTTCCGGGGCATACATGCTCTGGAATCTTCGCGTGGATAAATCTTTCTGGCAGAACCGCCTGCAGTTGAGTATCCAGGTCAATAACCTGTTGGATGAGCAATATTCTGATATCATGGGTGCAAAAATGCCGGGTCGCTGGATACTCGGAGGCCTTACATGGAATTTTTCGAAATCATTATCGCAGCTATAAGTCCACCGTCATGTGAATATGTCTCACCAGGGCCACCGCATCCGGATTTTTACCGATAAAAATCCCCCTTTCACCGATTATATTTTCCAGAGCTTAAAATACTCGAGTAGATTTACCCTGTAATCACATATAGAAGGAGTAAAATGGATAAAGAAAGAAGTAATAAGCGAGCCTTCCTGGGCCTGATACTGGTCATGGTTGGCGTTGTGGTAATCATTGCCAATTTTAACATTTTCCCGTTTGGCTTAAGGCCAATCGTGTTTTCGTGGCCGGCCCTGCTGATCCTTATTGGTCTGTTTTTCCTCCTTTCCAGGGAAGCCAAGGCAACGGGCTGGATCATTATCCTCGTGGGCGGGATCTTTTTAATCCCGCGCATGTGGCATGATGTACCCTGGGGATGGCCTGAACTGTTCTGGCCGGCCCTGCTTGTGGGACTGGGAGCCATCCTGATCACGCGGGGATTGACACGAAGACATGAAGATATAGATGACGGCCCGGATTTTATCGATGATATGTCAATCTTCGGGGGCGGGGACAGGGTGATTTCGACCCAGAACTTCAAAGGAGGAAGGGTAACGGCCATTTTTGGAGGATCGAAATACAATATGATGGGTGCACAGCTGGCCAAAGGCAGGAATGTGATTGATATCTTTACCGTATTCGGGGGATGCAAACTCATTATTCCGGAGGAATGGCAGGTGAAGGTCGAGGTTTCTGCCATTTTTGGAGGATTCTCGGATAAACGGGTCATACGGAAGGATACACCAAGGGATCCGAGTAAGGAATTAATAATCAAAGGTGTGGCGATTTTTGGAGGGGGAGATATCGTAAGCTACTAAGCCGGTTGTCATGTCAAATCCCATCCTGGAAAGAATAAAGCACGTTTATATTTACCTGATCGTGTGGATCATAATTGCACTGATCCAGACCCTTCTGATCATTTTCTCTACAGACCTCAAGTTCTACGTTGCCATTACCGACAGCCTCGTGTTTAACGTGATTTATGCACTCATGGCTGTAACGATATGGTATCCAATAAGATACAGTAATCCGGATGGCAGGCTTTCAGTGCGTATTGCGATCACCTACCTTATTGTGGGACT
>CBFDEE010000157.1:0-6531 GCA_965603745.1 uncultured Bacteroides sp.
GTTGGATGGCATGGTCGATATGCAGTCCCTTTTCCTTCGCCCCGGCTTCGTTGTTCTCATCTGAATCGATGATCATCTGCAGGTAGAAATAAGCCATCAGCTCATTGATCATTTCGAACTCGGCTTCCAGCTTGCGGCCGGATTTTCGTGCCATTTCAATCAATCCCAATCCGGCACCTCCCTTGGACGTGAATTCATCCTTACCGAGGACTTTCATGTAGAGCTGTTTGAGCTCCTCCTTTCCTAATTTATTGATGTTCTCGATCTTTTCTTTCAGGAAATGGATCCTGGACTGCTCTACCAGGTTGCCTGATGCAATGTAGTATTTGTTGTGGAAGTTACGGGTCATGAAGTATCCGGAAGAGTCCTTGAGGAATTCAGTGGCGGTTATACCCTCCCCGTAACGGATCACGTTCTGAAAGCATTCAGCCATCAGGAAGGATACCTTCTTCTTGATGGATATCTGTTCCTTTCCTTCCTTGAAATGGGACTCCGAGAGATCGATCAGCCTGATAGTGATATCATCTGCAAAGTCCCCCCTGTAAAAAAGGCTCAGGCTGTCATCCTCAATTAAGCTAAGAAAATCATGAAAATCTGTCCAGTCCATGAAACGAGATACTTAAGGAATAGGAGGATTCTTCAATTAAATAAAAATATATCATATTCCGCGGAATTCATAATGAATCCCTGATTTTCTCCAATAGTGTCTGATGCTTTCGGAGTGCCTGGCTTAAAACAGGAAATCCAAACCGATATACAGGCCGGAAAAACCGTCGCGCTTATTAAGGGTCCGTCCGTAATCAACCGCCACAATAAAATTACGGTTCCAGGCTATGTGCAGGCCGCCTCCTGCACTTGTATGCAGGCTTTCCGAATCAGAAGGGAAAAAAATCTGGTCCGCCGGATCGGTCACGCCGCTGAGGTCAATCTCATATTTCCCTGTCACCATACCGGCATCCATGAATCCGCTGAGGGCCAGGTAGAAATTCTGGTTGAACAGGGTAAAATAGAGGAATTTCCACCTGAGTTCGACATTGGCAAGGAAATAATCTTCTCCGACCACGCGGTTCCGCAGGATGCCCCTCATAGTCTTGGATCCGCCCATACCGTCGCGTGTCCAGCTCGGGGGACTGTTAAATACAAAAGGCAGCATGTAATAGGGCATTTCCCCTCCCAGTTTGGCCTGGTAACTGAGCCGGTAAGCAAAGTTCAGGTCTTCTGGTATTATGGTAAAATACTGCCGGTGGGTCAGTATCAGCCTGCCGTATGACTTGGAAGTACTGCCCAGGAATGATGGTGCCAAGATCAACTGGGCTTCAGTCCATATCCCTCTCATGGGATTGGGTTCGTTGTCACGGGTATCGAATACCAGTCCCGCTTTTATCAAAGTATTCGTTCCGCCATCCACCTGGTCGGGATCCAGGATGCCCCAATCGTATGCATACCTTCCGAACAGCCCGCCCTCAACGTACGGCAGTGCCTTGTCCTCGGATTTTCCCTTATTCAGTTTTGTGATATTTACGGTATCCATCTGCATATTCCTGAATTCAAATCCTGCAAACCAGTGTAATTTATCCTCGATGATATCCCCCATAAAATCCGTACGCAGTAGTAGTATTTTCCGGTCCATTTTATAAAAAAGCCTGGAAAGGTATTCGCTTTGGGTATCGTCTTCGTAATTCATGTCATACAGGGCCTCATATCCGTTAAAACCGTAAAAATCGAGCGCCTGCTCGGTGTTGTAACTGATCTCTGCCGAGGTCCGGATGCCTGGTATAAGCCGGTCGGAGTCATAACGC
The DNA here is from genome assembly GCA_965603745.1 of uncultured Bacteroides sp. Classification (GTDB taxonomy): domain Bacteria; phylum Bacteroidota; class Bacteroidia; order Bacteroidales; family SM23-62; genus SM23-62. The sequence continues at coordinate 1,800 of CBFDEE010000157.1, forward strand.
AGGATGCTTTTCATGCTTCCCTTTGTGGTATTCGACCATTCAAGGTAAATGGAATGATTATACTTCGGATAACGGCTGCCGTCCCCGTAATGGTAAAGGTTCAGGATGATACCGTAGAGGAAACCGATGTCCGAATCATAAGCAACGGCGGGTACACCCGAAAGATTGAAACCGGTCTTAACGGTATCTTTCCGGGATTCCTCACCCGACTGTGCTGAAATTCCAGCAGGAAGGAGAAACAGGGCGATAAGACCTGAGGTGATCAGCTTCTTCATGTTTGTTATCAGGGTTGGTGTTAATGCCAAGATATAAATAAATTTCGATTCCCTATATAGCATTTCTACATCTTTATCTCTTATTTTTTCTATCTTGCAGCGGAACTCATTAAAGCATAATATAATGACAATAGAAGACATTTATTCCCTGTTCAAATCCATAGATCGTTTCGACACTAAATCATTCGTATCCCATCTCCACGAGGAGGCCAGTTTCAAATTCGGGAATATGCCGGCTGTAAAGGGAAAGAATGCGATTTTTGATTTCGTTGCGGGATTTTTCCAGGCCATCAAGGCCATCCATCACACAAACCTCGAGGTCTGGGAACTGGAAGGGATCCGCTTCGTAAACGGAACCGTCACCTATACCCGGCTCGACGGATCAAATCTGACCGTTAATTTCTCGAATACTTACAAGCTCAAGGATGCAAAGATCATGGATTACCTGATCTTCATTGATAATTCAGAACTCTTTAAGGCGAATTAGCCCGTCTCCAACTTCCCCTTGCCGGGTCTATAAAGCAATACCGTAGGTCAGTTTTACGATCAGCTGGCTTGCATCATAGCTCCACCGGTCAGGAAATGCTTCCTGGATATTATGCTTGTATACAATGAAGAGATCGCCCAGGGGGGCGAATGTCCATCGTAAACGGGTATAGCTGCCGATAGAACCGGAATCATTGTCGTACTGTATAAAAGAACTGAAATTCAGGTTAGAACTGAGGTTTAACAAGGCCCGCAATGCCAGCAGGTCTTTCCGGAAGTCACCTACGGGAAGCTTCCCGTTGTTGTTCTCAAAGGATAGTTCCAGGATGAGGAATGACATCAGTCTCCAGTTCATGGCCAACTGAACATGGTTCAGTGTTCCTCCGTAAAATCCTCCGAAACTCCATTCAGCCATACCGTTCAGTGCCCGTTTGCTGGCCGTCTGGGTTTCCAGGCCGTATCTCATCCAGTGGTATGCACCTGGCCGGATGATCACTCCTTCTGAGATCTCAAAAGCCTGCTTGAGGTATTCTCCTGCCGGTTGCAGATTGAACTCCAGGCGGTCGCCGCTTTCGAATAATGCATTAAAGGGGGAAAGTGATATTTCATAACTTTCCCATTGCATATCCAGGTCAGTATAGATCGCATACATTACCTGGTATCTGTGCTGGCGGATAATGCGGTTATCTGGTCGGGGCATGTAACTCAGCTTACCCTGGTAGAAACTGATGTTGTTCCTTGGAACAAATCCCAGGGAAGGATCGAAGCCATCGCCGATACGCCGATAGATCAGGAACCAGTCCCACAGGTCATTAGGATAATCGATCTTTAAACCAACCGCGGTCTTATCACCTGCCAGGCCTTCCCTGTTATTCAGAAGCCCCCATATCCCTACCAGGAAATTCTTATTCCCACGAAAGGTGGAGCTCTGGTATGTGAAATCCATACCTGTTGTCCAGCTCCGGTTAAGGCCGGCAGGGTCTCCCATGGTAGCGATCATCCCGAATGAAGATTCCCTGAAAATGTTCTGTTTCAGACGGACCACCCCCATACTGCTCTGCGGTACCAGTGTATCCACCCGGGCGGTATGAGTCACGAGTCCCCCGAAATGCGTCTTGTTTATCTTCCCATTTACTTTTCCCCCGGCAATGACCGGGACCTCGTTCCCCTCATACAGGCCGATCTTCCTGCTGTAATAAGGCATGAATGACCCTCCCAGTCCCAGGCCGAACTCATAGATATCGGCCCCCTCGAGGAAAAACTGTCTCTTCTCGGGATACAGCAAGGGAAACCTGGTAAGGTTCGTTTGCCTGGAGTCCACCTCGGTTTCCGCGAAATCTGTGTTAAGGGTTAGCTGTGCGCTGATATCACTGGTGATCCTCTGCGTTATATCCAGGCTTGGCTGCCAGTCATAAACGGTTCCCTCACCGGCTTCATTCGTTGCCCTGGCAAGTACCGAGGCTCTGGGTGTCATCCCAATTCCAAGGTTAAATCGGGGAATATCCGAAAGTATCCCGGCATGAATGGATTGTCCGATTTTATAATCCCGGCTGATCGCGGTCCACCGGTTCACTTCTAGCAGCCGCTGTACTTTTCGTTCAATATTAAATCCCCACGCATCCAGTCCCCTTCTAAAACTCAGGGTACTCACCGGGATCCTGATTTCCGCGGTCCATGATTCCCCGTCACTACGGGTGCGCGCATCCCATGCACCGTCCCAGTTTGGATTCTCACTTTCCCCGTTGTTCGCAACCAGGGCATCATACCTGGCGGCGAAGGGATTAATGGCAAAAATATATCCGTTCCGGCCGTCCCCGTATGTATCGAGGACTATTTTGATGTGGTCTTCGTCATCGAGTTCGGAATCCCTTGCCTTGGAGAAGGATACGATGGCATCAGGATCCTCATCGTAACAGATCACGGCTATATAGATATTCTTCTGGTCGGCGAGTATCCTGACCAAAGTGGAAAAACTGGCTGTCCCACCCTGCTGCGGTTCAACCATTGTAAGTGTGGAGATGGTTCCGGCACGGGACCAGTCCCCCTCATTAAGCAGTCCGTCCAGCCGGATCGGTTCGGCAGTCTTAACGCAGGCTATTGCGGGTTTTTCCTGATCCTGCGCATGCACTGGCAGGGAGAAGATCAGTAAAGCTGATATGAGGTGAATATATAACTTGCCGGACATGTAATTCTGCCGGTAAATGTAGAAAAAAACCTGTAAGCGCTTATCAGGAGGCAGCAGTGGTCCGCTTTTCCCGCCATGCATTGTCATCGAGGGGCGGGGGACTGAGTTCTTCCGGTCCCTTTTGTTCAAGGGCAAGGGCATCCACCGGGCAGGAGGAGACACAAAGGCCGCAACCGAAACAATAGGTTCTGTCCACCACGCAGACATCATTATGCATTTTTAGCGCGTTGAACTGGCATCTTTCGATGCAGTCTTCGCACCCGGTGCACAGATCCTCATCCACCCTTGCATAAAAATCTGAACGTGCAATGGAATTGAGGCTGCCATATTCGACGAGTCCCCTGAGTACCCCGCAGGAACAGGTACAGCAATTGCAGATATACCAGACATCTTCCTGCGCATTATTGGTCGAATGTACAAGTCCCTCGCGATCCGCCTCCTCCAGGATATCAAGTGCCTCCTGCTTTGAGATTGCCCTGATATCTTCGTTCCGGTCAAATGTTCCGGGCCTTTTTGAGAATACCAGGCAATTCTCAACCGGGTGATCACATCCCTTTCCGACGAGTTTCTGCTGAACCCTGCAAATGCAATCAAGCACTCCCCAGGACTTCGCATCATCAAGGTAGGTAGATGCTTTTTCGTAGGGCATCACATCGATATTCACCGGTATGGTCTTCTCCACCGGGATGATCCTGTGAACAGAGGGATCCACGACCATTGTCTTATGAAAACTTTCCCTGTAGTAGATTTCGAAGAGCTCTGCAAACTCCTTGTCTATCTTGGCATTCTGCCTTTCATAAAAACCCACGACGAAAGGGATCAGGTGAAAAACAAATCCCACTCCCGCTTCGCGTTTCAGTTCAATGAGTCCCTTTTTAGCCATCCCCAGCAGCATTTCTTTGGCTTCGGATTCCGGTATTCCGTTCTTTTCCGCAATGGTGCTGATTGTCTGAGACTCAAGGCTCATGCCGGCGGCCAGTTTTGCTTCCGGGGGACTGAAAAGTTTGGCAAGCAGCTTCAGTTCCACGCCGCTTTTGGTTTCAGGAAAGCCGTTGGGTATTTCATCCAAGCGGTGAGCAAGTTCCTTGTAAATGTTATCCATGCTATTAAAATGTGATGATCAGGACTGTTTCGATTTCTTCCAGATTAGATAAACAGTGCAGCAGATGCAGACAAGCAAAAAACTGTTGGCCACGTGAAAATAGTTGATTACATGAACAACCTTGACCAGTTCAGCTTCGAATAAAAAGTCCACAACCCCCATTAACAGGACCACACCGGCAAGAATACCGAAAATCCAGATGAGATATTCCAGGTATTTCATCTATTTCCTGTATTGGTTAATATTACAAATGTATCATAATAAGCATTCAAGGTCAAACAGCTACCTGCGCTTCACGCCTTTCATGCACAGGCAGGGCAGGACTGTCCTCAGCTGCAGAAAGATTGGTCCCGATTCAAATCATTCCCACTACATTGCCTTCCTTATCGATATCAATTTTTTCGGATGCGGGGTGAGCTGGCAGGCCCGGCATCCGCATGATGTTCCCCGTAATTGGGATTAGGAATCCCGCACCGGCTGCTATCTCTATCTCCCTGACAGTGATGATAAAATCCTTTGGCCGGCCCAGCAGTTTTGGATTGTCAGACAATGATTTCTGGGTTTTGGCTATGCAGACCGGGAGTTTATCCAGTTTCAGCTCGGAAATTCTCTTGAGGTCATTCTTTGCCTGGGCTGTGTAGTCAACATATTCCGCGCCGTAAATCATGGTTGCCAGGGTCTCGA
>CBFDEE010000158.1:0-6524 GCA_965603745.1 uncultured Bacteroides sp.
CTTCAGTATTCTTCGGCAGGCCGAAGGCATCCATGATCCGGTTAAAGGCCTGGGTATCTTCATCGATCAGATGTAACAACCTTTCCTGAAGGGCTTTCCCCTTTTCTGCCCAGTCGGAAAATTCCTGCCAGCGATCATCCCAGCCCCTTTTATGCGATGAAAGATTCGCGACCATGGTACCCAGTGCAATCCCCAGAGAACCCATGCATGCGGCTACGGACCCTCCTCCCGGAGCAGGGGATTCCGAAGCTGTATCTTCCATAAAATCCCTGAGAGATTTATCGGCCAGCAGAGGAGGACTGTCCCGGTCGATCATATACTCGATGATCTTCTCCTCAGGTTTGAAGGGATACAGGTTATCCAGTCCCATGGACTTAACAGCTATCTTGATAAGTTCCGCATCGGATACCCCCAGCGATCTCTTCTGTTTTTTCAGGTAGTATCTTCCGGCGTCCAGCATGGCTTTAAGGGGGATCAGTCCTACAAGCTCCGAGCCTGAAACCCGGACTCCCCGTACCTCTGCCCTTTTAAATACCTCGTCGAAGGCCACATGAACCGGAGTGACCGATATATTGGTCAGGTTCATGGATATCTGGGCTATCCCGTATTCCTCGATGTACCAGCCGATTGCCTTGACCTCCTTTAGCGAACCCGGGATCATTACGGGATTCCCCTCCCCGTCCCTTACGATCTCCCCTGTGTGCGGATCCCCTTTCCTATTGGTCCTTCCCCGTTCCCGCACATCAAAGGCAATGGCATTGGCACGGCGCGTTGATGTGGTATTCAGGTTGATGTTATAGGCTACGAGAAAATCCCTGGCACCCACGGCTGTGGCACCGGTGGAGGCATTGAATTTATTGGGACCGAAATCAGGTTTCCAGGCCGGATCCGAGAGTTTTTCCTTCAATCCCTCATATTCCCCGCTCCTCACCTCCGCAAGGTTACGGCGCTGCTTGTTAAAAGCAGCGGATTCGTAGCAATAAACAGGGATGTCAAGTTCATTACCGATGCGTCCGGCCAGTTTGCGGGCAAATTCTACCGTCTCTTCCATGCTGATGTTTGCAACGGGGACCAGGGGACAGACATCCGTGGCCCCGAATCTCGGGTGTTCGCCCCGGTGCTTGCCCATATCGATGAGTGCTGCGGCCTTTTTCACGGCCCTGAAAGCCGCTTCAACAACATCCGCAGGCTCACCCACAAAAGTGACAACCGTCCGGTTTGTAGCCTTTCCCGGATCTACGTCCAGCAACTTGACACCGGCTGCCGCTTCAATTTCATCGGTGATCTGTTTGATGACCCCCATATCCCGTCCCTCGCTGAAATTAGGGACACATTCAATGATCTGCTTCATATTGTATCTCGCCGTTAAGTATTACTGTATCAATCAGGTCGCTTCCGTAGGCATACGGCAGGTAATCCAGACCGGGGATCTCCCGGGTGATGATCACATTGGCTTTTTTTCCCCTGCAAATACTGCCATGGCTCTCGTGCAGGCCCATGGCATACGCCGTATTAAGCGTGACCGCATGAAGGGCTTCGGCCGGCAGCATATGCATCTGAATGCAGCCAAGCGACATAATAAACTTCATATTACCGGATGGTGAACTCCCCGGGTTGAAATCTGATGCAAGGGCCACCGGCAGGCCGGCTTCTATCATCTCTCTGGCAGGAGCGTATTTCAATCCAAGAAAAAACGATGCACCCGGCAAGAGGCTTGGCATGGTCCCGGAATCCAGCAGACAATTTATTTCCTCTTCTCCCATGAATTCAAGGTGATCAACGGAAAGGGCCCCGTATTTAACACCCGTTTGCACTCCGCCTGAAAGGTCAAGCTCATTGGCATGGATCTTGGGTCTCATCCCGTGCCGGATACCAGCTTCAAGGATCCTTTCAGTCTGGGACACTGTAAAGAAGCCCCTGTCGCAAAATACGTCGATAAAGTCCGCCAGACCCTCTTCAGCGACAGCCGGGATCATCTCAGTTATTACAAGATCAACATACCGTTCCTTATCTTCCCTGTATTCAAGCGGGAAAGAGTGAGCCCCCAGGAAAGTGGCTTTAATATCAAGTGGGGTGTCCTGCTGCAGCCTTCGTATTACCCTCAGTATTTTCAGTTCCGCCTCCGTATCCAGTCCATAACCGCTTTTAATCTCGACTGCCCCCGTGCCCAGTTTCAGGATTTCCTGAATGCGGGCAAGGGACTGGCGATAAAGTTCGTCCTCAGGGGTTTCTTTCAGGAGCCTGGCCGAGTTCAATATTCCTCCCCCGCGTTTAGCTATTTCCTCATACGTCAGTCCCCTGATCTTATCGGTGTATTCCTGCTCCCTGCTTCCTGCATACACCAGGTGTGTATGGGAATCGCAGAATGCCGGAAGTACCAGTTTCCCCCGGGCAGAGATCTTCTTCAGGGCCGGGTCCGATTTCCGGATATCCGGGATCCTGGCGTCCTGCATGCTTCCAAAATCACCAATTATCCCTTCCGGGAGGTACAGCCACGCATCTTCAACAGATGAAAGTCCGGCCATCTGCCGGCCTGAAACCATAGGTGCCGGTTCAGACTCGGTAAGGAGAAGGGATTTGATATCGGTGATCAGTAAACTCATTGAAGCTCTGTATCAATCAGCAGCGAATTTAATAAATGTATAATGGCTGGCATTATGTTTTAAAATATTAATTTTATTCCTGATGCATGTAAAAAAACTCATCTTCACCATAGCAGCATTGTTGATATTTTCAGGATCAACAAGGGCTGGCAGGGAGGATTTCCCCAGGAATAAAGTCATTGATACGGTACCCTGCCTCGACAATCCCAAACAAACCTATAGCCTTTACCTCCCTTCCGAATACGACGATCCTCCTCCTCTGGTGGTATTCCTTGAACCGGGGGCGCGCGGGAAGCTTCCTTTGGGACTGTATAAGGGTCTGGCAGAACATTTCGGGTTCATCCTCGCATGCTCAAACAACGGGAGTAACGGCCCGCCTGAACTCTATGAAAACGCGCTTGACGCAATGATACCGGACCTGATCACGCGGTTAAGACCGGACACGGCAAGGCTTTTCCTTTGTGGTTTTTCAGGGGGAGCCAGGTATGCTTCAATTTACAGCAGCAGGAAACAAAAAGCCGGTGTCGTTGCCTGCGGTGCGGGCAGGGCTCCCTACGGCGGAGTTGAACAATTAAAATTGCCGTTCTATACCTGCATCGCCGGCAGGGAAGACATGAATTTCATTGACGCCATCAGGTCGGTGAAGGAGGCCCGTGAACTTAATACCCCGGCATGGATGGTCCATTGTGACGGCGGACATTTCTGGCCGGATACCGTTTCAGTCCGCAGGGCATTTGAGCAGGTCCTGGTCTACTGGCATACAAATGGCCTGTATCATCTCCCGGACAATGAACTGGAGCAGATCCGTCTTGACATCTATGCCCAATTTGATTCGCTCCTTCTTGCAAAGAGGTATTACGAAGTGGATGTAATGGAAGCCAACCTGAAGGTGAATCCCCTTTATGATCCGGAAGATGCCCGCTGGCTGGATATCGCAAGCCGGATCCCGTTCGGAAAGGAACAGAAAAAAAACAGGCGGCAGTGGGAGAAAGTCAAGTCCAAAGAAATGCGTTTCCAGGATTCCATTTTTTGGGCCCTGGACGACATCAACCTTGCAATATACAATCAAACCGGTCAGATGAGGCCGCTTGGCTGGTGGAAAGACAAGGGCAAACAGGTAAGAAGGGTAATGGATTCGAATGATTCCCTTACTAAGGAATCCGGGTACCGGATGTATGACTTTACATGCAGGAACCTGTGGTCCTGGGGACTTATGCATTTGGGTGATCAGCTTGAACCGTACCAGGCGGAAAGGTACTACAGGGCCTGGTGCAGTTTTGCTCCGAACAGTCCTGAAGCATTTTACTGGCTTGCCGGTGCTTACGGAGCAGGGGGGAAGGATGAAGAAGCATTGAAAAGCCTGGAAACTGCCGTGGAGAAGGGTTTCTCACGAGCGGACAGGATAGAAAAAGCCGGCGCTTTCAAGGCTCTGCACAAAGATCAGAGATACCAGGAACTGATCAGGAAAATTGGATCACACTGATTCCGGCCGTAAGACCATCCAAAAAACTACATAAAAACACTTCTGCGAATTCCTCCCCGGGAAGGGATTATCCCAGTAACCTGATCAGGTTCCCTATCAGTACCCCGAGATAATTGCCAATCGCATAGCCGATCAGCCCGATAATCATGCCGGGCAGTATGATATCGCGGTTCCTGAGAGATGATGCAATGACCGGTACGAAGGGGGGCGCCATGGAAAGCGCCACGGAGATAATGATGAAATTATCAACATCAATTTTGAACAGCCATGAAAGGATCCCGTGAAGCAGGAGAGCGCCGGGCACAACCAGAACAACGTATAAAAGAAGTGGTATGGATTCCAGACTGAACTTGCTGATATCCACCATGGATGCAAATACCAGGCAGAAGACCAGGATCAGGTAAATCCCCCCCTGGAATGATTTTTCAACCTTTTTTACCCTTGGTATGAAAGAAGCGGCAATCCCCAGTGTAGTAATGCCAATAACCACAACCGTTAAAAAGGTCTCATCCAGTTTTTCCGTGAAAAACATGCTGATACCGGCCGCTATCAGCGCTATCAGAATAGAAAGCCCGAGGGTTCCAAGCAGGGGAAGGAATATACGGCGTTTGAATATTCCATCGTATGATTCAAACTTATCATGGTAAGTAACCACTGTATTTTTTGTGTCCGCATTGCCTGCCGGCTTATACGGACGCATGAACAGCAGGAAGAAGCGTTGAGCGACGGTCATGAGAAACAGAATCACGACTGCACTAACGGCAAGGTCGTAGATCAGGGTAAGTCCAAAAACCTCGGGTTCCATGCCCACAGCTAATTGTATGGCTGCTGCGTTGGGTGCTCCGCCCGAATAGAATCCGACAAGTACTCCCGATACTTTCCAGATGTCTGGTATCACGTCCCGGTACAAGAAGTACCCGATGAAAGCCATTATGATGACGGAAACCAGCCCGAGGACAAGGGAAAGCAGTGTGCTCCTGGCCATTTTTACCCATTTCAGGATTTCCAGCGAAAAAAGTATCATAGGAATAGCCAGCACAATAATTAATGCATAAAGATTCTCCTGGAATTTCAGAATACCGTCAGGCAATATGCCGGTAGCTCCCATCAGCAGTCCCATCCCGTAACAGATAAGGACAGGGCCAATTTTTTTGACAATACTGGATTTTTTATCAAGGTATATGATCAGGGCAGGAAAGAGAAAGTAGAAGAGGGTGAGAATAACTAATTCCATAAACTGCCAGGAATTGATTAGACAAAAGTAAATATAAGTATTATCTGATAATCCGGATGCCCGGGCAATTATTTAGTCGCACTCATCAAAGCTCTTGCTGTACTGGTCGATGGCCTTGAGGCTCATGGCCATGCTCGAAAATCCCCCGTCATGGAACAGGTTCTGCATGGTGACTTTCCGGGTCAGGTCCGAAAACATGGTCACACAGTAATTGGCACAATCATCGGCCGTGGCATTCCCGAGAGGAGACATGCGTTCGGTGAAGTCGATCAGGGTATTGATCCCCTTGATCCCGCTTCCGGCAGTAGTCATGGTGGGAGATTGTGAAATGGTATTGACCCGGATCTTTTTGTCCCGCCCGTAAATATAGCCGAAACTGCGGGCGATGGATTCCAGGAGGGATTTTGCATCTCCCATATCATTGTACCCGACCAGGGTTCGCTGGGCGGCAACATAGGAAAGTGCAAGGACAGAGCCCCATTTGGAGATGGCATCGTGCTTGCGTGCAAGCAGCAGGAGCTTGTGAAATGATAGGGCTGAAATATCCAGGGTTTTCAGGAAATACTCATAATTCAATGCATCGTATGGCAGTCCTTTGCGGACATTGGGCGACATGCCGATCGAATGCAGGATGAAATCGATCTTGCCGCCCAGGACCTCCATAGACCTGAGCAGGACATTCTCGACATCTTTGAGGTTCGTAGCATCGGCCTCGATGACCTCGGCACCGGTCTTTTCTGATAATTCATTGAGGGTGCCCAGCCGAAGGGCAACCGGGGTATTTGTCAGGGTGAATTTTGCACCCTCTTCATGAGCTCTTTCCGCCACTTTCCAGGCGATCGACATATCGTTAAGGGCACCGAAGATAATGCCTCTCTTACCTTTTAATAAACCGTAGGCCATGGTGATCTGTTTTGGATTGGGGATAAAGATACTAATTAGATTTATTATAAATAGGGTGAGCTTCAGGATTCGCAGAACAACAGAACCGGAAAACGGCCTGGACCAGGTTGAGCTCAGTTCATCAGCTCCCGGGCATTGGATATGGCGGCTTCGGTAAGTTCTTCGCCACTGAGCATGCGGGCAATTTCAAGGACCCTCTCCTTTTTGTCAAGCAGGCGTATCCCGGTGCCTTCCCCACCGGCCTCGTCAGATTTATAAACCAGGTAGTGATGCTCTCCCTTGCCTGCCACCTGTGGCAGGT
>CBFDEE010000159.1:0-6445 GCA_965603745.1 uncultured Bacteroides sp.
TCAATAGGCTAGGAAGGAAAGGTATTACCCATAATTTCCCTTGTCTTGCCTGAATTACTGATCAGCAGAAGCAGATCGTTCTCCTGAATGATTCCAAGGTCACCGTGCTGTGCATCGCTGGGGTGTAAAAAAACGGCGGGTGTACCTGTAGAACTGAAGGTGGTGGCCATGTTCAGGGCAATCTGCCCGGCCTTACCCATACCGCTGCAGACGAGTTTTCCCTTTCTTTCATGGACCCGACTGTAAATCAGGTCGACCGCGTCATAAAAAGCCCCTTCGGCAGGGATGTTCATGATCGCCTCTGCTTCATGCTTTAACAGCTTCTTTATCTTGTCCATAAGTTTCCGGTTTACATGAATTCCAGAACCATCGCCTTCAGCTTGTTCAGATCAGCATTGAAGCGCCTGATACCTTCCGAAAGCTTATCGGTTGCCATGGCATCCTCGTTGTGCATCCAGCGGAAAGTTTTTTCATCGAGCGAAATCTTTTCCATTTCTGTTTGCATGGCATTTTCAGGGACAAGCTTACGCGGCAGTACCCCTTCCGTTTCCTCGAGCTCGGCCAGGAGAGCGGGGGAAATGGTCAGCAGGTCACATCCGGCAAGCTCGATGATCTCCTCGATATTCCTGAAACTGGCACCCATGACTTCGGTTTCATAACCATGCTTTTTATAATAATTATATATATTCCTTAGCGATAATACTCCGGGGTCTTCAGCACCCGGGATATGATCCACCCCCCTGTCCTTTTTATGCCAGTCATAGATCCTCCCCACAAATGGAGATATGAGTTGAACGCCGGCCTCGGCACAGGCAATGGCCTGGGCCATGCTGAACAGAAGGGTGAGGTTGCACCGGATCCCCTCCTTCTCGAGTACCTCGGCCGCGCGTATCCCTTCCCATGTTGAGGCAAGCTTGATCAGTATCTTTTCCCTCTGGATGCCCGACTCTTCGTATAGCCCGATCAGACTGCGGGCCTTTTCAATTGAAGCCCCGGTGTCAAACGAAAGACTGGCATCCACTTCCGTTGATACCCGGCGTGGCACAACCTTGAGGATCTCCAGGCCGAAGTTTACCGCAAGCTTATCCAATATACGGTTAAGATTCTCCTCTTTATTGCCCGGTCCTGACTTTCCGAAGGCAACCGCATCCTTTATCAGGGAACTGTATTTCTCATTCTGCGCAGCAGCATATATCAGTGAGGGATTTGTAGTGGCATCCAGGGGTCTGAATCTTTCAATCGACTGGAAATCACCGGTATCTGCAACCACTTCGGTATATTGTTTCAGTTGTTCTAATAAGTTCATTAGAAATGGTTTTCTTTTGATGGTAACGAAAGCTCAAAGATAATTGATATATGTTTATTAAAAGGGTTTTAATTATCTGTATTTTTAAGAGAAATCTTTAACGGGCTGACACGATGAAATCAATGGCACTGACCGGAATAGGAGAAATGGGGATGATCACAGAAACCGAGCCGGTTCTCAGGGATGAAAACGATGTTCTGATCCGTGTATCCCACATGGGTGTCTGCGGTTCGGACATGCATTATTATTCGACGGGCCGCATCGGGAACAACCGGGTTGAATATCCCTTTGTACTCGGGCATGAAGGATCCGGCATCATTGAGGAGACCGGAACCTCTGTCGAGGGATTTAAATCGGGACAGAGAATCGTCATCGAACCTGCAATGCCATGCCGCCAGTGTGACCAGTGCCTGTCCGGCCGCCCCCATACCTGCCGGAACCTGAAGTTCCTCGGTAATCCCGGGCAATACCCGGGTCTTCTCTCTGAAAGGATTGTCATGCCGGCACACTCCTGCTATCCTGTTCCGGATCATCTCGGGCATGAACTTGCCGTTCTCGCAGAACCAGTCTCCATAGCAGTATGGGCAGGGGATCTTGCCGGGGCCTCCGCGAACAAAACCGTCGGCATACTGGGCAGCGGCCCTATCGGGATGAGTGTATTGCTTTACTGCCTTCACCTTGGAATTGAAAATATCCATGTCACGGATAAGCTGGATTACAGGCTTGACATGGCTGAAGCAGCCGGTGCCCGGTGGACCGGCAATCCCGAGAGCTCGGATATAGTTACCGGGATACTTGAACGGGAGCCTGAAGGACTCGACCTGGTATTCGACTGCTGCGGGATGCAGGAGGCCATGGACCAGGCCATAGAACTGCTGAAACCCGGCGGTAAGATCATGATCGTCGGTATACCGGAATTTGATCACTGGACCCTTCCCGCAGATCTTGCCCGAAGGAAAGAGATATGTTTCCAGAACGTCCGCAGGCAGAACAACCGCCTGCAAAAAGCAATTGATCTGATTGCCGGTGGACAACTGGCAGTGGAAAACCTGATCACACACCGTTTTGATTTCCCGGAATCAGGAAAGGCATTTGACCTGGTATCGGGGTATCGTGACGGGGTTATGAAGGCCATTATTAATATGTGAATCGCGGTGAGAAAAGGCAGCCTGAAAATATTTCCGTTCCTGATCATCGCCATGCTTCTTGGCAGCTGCCTGAGAACGTCAGATACAAAATCCTTCAAATCCTACTGGGACCTCCTTCCGGACAGGTACTGGATAGGACCGGATTTCTGGGCAAACAGGCTCCAGGACTGGCAGCTTAAAAACGGGAGGGTGGAATGTTTAAATCCAGACCTGCCGAAGCGAACCCTGCATCTGCTCAGCAGGCAGCTTTCGGTCCGCCCCGGGTCCCTGAAAATGCAGGTGGCTACCGGGCCCATCCGGAAAACTGCACCTGCCGGGGATGAGGTATATTCAGGTTTCCTGATCGGAGCAGGGACCGGAACCATGGACTATCGCAGGCGGGCCCTCATTCATGGTGCGTATGGCAGGGGGGGCGGCATGATAGCCGCTGTGGGCAGCAAAGGAAAATTAATTCTCATCGATAATGAAACCGGACTGGAATGGTATTCAGCTGAACCGGAGCTTGAACCCGGCAGCATAATTCCCGAATCCTTCCTGCTTTCACTGGAACTGATGCCCAGGGGAGAACAATATGATTTAAGCCTGGCAGCCTCAGATCCGGAATCACGGGAGGAGTTCCTGCGGCTGGATACAGTAATAAAACGCGACGGGCATTTTGGCGGGGGACTGGCACTGATTTGCAACGGGGGCAGTTTCTGGTTCTCAGGCTGGCAGATCCAGGGTTCCAAGATCAGGGCCGATGAAGATCACATACTCGGACCGGTCATCGGCGTCCTGTATACCCTGAGCGACCATGTCCTGAAACTGACTGCGCAATTGCCACCCCTGTCCGAATCCGACGAACAAATCGTGGAAATGCAGATCCGGGATGCGGGCAGCGGCAAATGGAATACAGCCGCAAGCAGCCAGATCATTTCCCCGGGATTTACCGCTGGCTTCAGGGTAGAGGGCTGGATGGAAAAGGCCAGCCATGAATTCAGGATCGTTTATCACCTCACGGACGTTAACGGAAAAAGAAGCCCGTATTATTATTACGGGTCCATAGCCAGGGATCCGGCGGACCGCGATGAAATCGTCGCGGCTGCTTTTACGGGTAACAACAACAGCCACGGTAGCATTGAAGGGGAAAAATTCGATTTCACGGACAGATTATGGTTCCCGCACGAGGACCTGAACCTGTACGTATCAAAACATCAGCCGGACCTCCTGATCTATACCGGTGACAATGTATACGAAGGAAGGCCAACTCCGCCGGATTTCAGTTCAGAGCAGAACACGGCGCTCGATTACCTGTATAAATGGTACATGTTCCTCTGGGCCCATGGCGGGTTGACCAGGAATATTCCTGCTGTTACCATCCCGGATGATCATGATGTATATCACGGAAATATCTGGGGAGCCTCCGGTGCAAAAGCTCCTGCCCGGCCGGCAGGAGGCATCTACCCGGAACATTACAAAGGCTGTGAAAATTACTGGCAGCAGGACCAGGGTGGATACAGGCTCGCTCCCTGGCTGGTAAACATGATCCAGCAGACACAGACCAGCCACCTACCTGATCCGTTCGATCCCGAACCCGTCAGGCAGGACATAGGAGTCTATTTCTGTAACATGAACTACGGGAAGATCAGCTGGGCCGTGCTGGAGGACAGAAAATTCAAATCCGCCCCGGCGAAAATCCATCCACAGTATAAAATCATCAACGGGTTTTCCCTCACCGGGGACACGGACGGACTCCGCCTGGACTCTCCGAATGCATCCCTTCTGGGGGAACGTCAATTATCCTTCCTGAGGGAATGGTCCGCCGACTGGAAGAATACAGACATGAAAGTAGCGATCAGCCAGACTATCTTTGCCAACCTGGCTACATATCCTGATACTTTCAATACGGATGAAGGCACCCCGGAACTTAAAGCCCTGCCGCAGGGTGAGATCCCGGGGGGATACAGCAAGGCAAAGGATATGGATTCAAACGGATGGCCGCAGACAGGCAGGAACAGGGCACTGCATGAACTGAGGAAAGGATTTGCATTCATGATCGGCGGTGATCAGCATCTCGGATCCGTCATACATCATGGCATAGATGAATGGGAGGACGCCGGGTACTCCTTCTGCGTACCGTCCATCGCCAATCTCTGGCCCCGCCGGTGGTTTCCATCCGGCCACGGAGAAAATCACAAGGAGGGAATGCCCCTTTATACCGGACGATACCTGGATGGCTTCGGAAACAGGATTACAGTCCATGCAGTTTCCAACCCGTATATCTCAGGCCATGAACCTGCCACATTGCATGACCGGGCTCCCGGATACGGGATCATACGAATGAACAAGAGGAAACAGCTTATCACCCTTGAGTGCTGGCCCCGGTACAGCGATCCGGAAGCCTACAATGCAGAACAATACCCCGGCTGGCCGGTCAGTTTTCAAATGACAGACAATTATGGCAGGAAATCCAGCGCCTGGCTCCCGCCCCTTACCATTGAAGGACTTGAACACCCGCCTGTGATCCAGGTGATTAATGAGATAACCGGGGAGATCATCTATACTCATCGCCTGGCTTCATTCTCATATCAGCCCGGAGTGTTCGAAAAAGGGACCTATACGATCCTTATAGGTGAACCGGGTACTCCCTCCATGGAAAGCGTTTCCGGCGCGGTATCACTGGATACCAGGGACCAGGATCCTGTGATCCTTACTTTCCAGTAAAATTCAGCAAACTGGAGAAATCACATATTTTTTCCTGAAGGATGCAGGGATAAATACTCTTAAACAATACCGTTTTTGACATTCATTGAGTATATATTTAATAATATATCATATTAATATCTCTACCCCCCCCTATTAATCTATATCTAATATCATATTTATATTATTTGTAATTTTTACCCCTTGTTTTCTATACTATATATAAAAAATATATATAGTTTTACTTAATTCAAAGGATTTATTAACCTTAAACATTTACATTATGAAAAGACTAAACTACTTAGGCGCCTTTTTATTCACGACAGCCATCCTTCTGACATCCACAGTGCATGTCCACTCCCAGGATGAGGATACGGAGTCACCCATCAGCATCGGTACCGATCTGGTAAGTCGTTATGTCTGGAGGGGACTTGATTACGGAGCTTCTCCAAGCATCCAGCCATATATTGAATTAGGAATAGGGGGGATTGCCTTCGGAGCCTGGGGTGCATATACTACAAACTTGCCCGGCGTTCAGGAAATGGATTTTTACCTGAGTTATACCATGGATGATTTTCTTACCGTTGGGGTAACCGACTATTTTTTCCCGGATGAAGTACTGGGTTATGATTATTTTGATTACGACACACACGTTTTCGAGGCATTTGCGTCTTTTAATGGCCTGGAGAAACTGCCCCTGTCTGCCATGTTCGGTATAAACCTGGCCGGGGATGATGAAAACTCGATGTATTTTGAACTCGGATATGCTTTCTCAATTTTCGATGTTTTTCTGGGGGCAGGTAACGGATTATACACCACCGATAATGATTTCGGTATAGTTAATTTAGGGATCACTGCCAGTAAGGATATACAAATAACAGATAATTTCAGATTGCCCATTTCGGCTTCACTCATTACCAATCCCAATGCCAGGGCAATCCACCTTGTATTCGGGGTATCCTTCTAGCCGGGTATTACGGGGAACCGGTTGATATTATAAAACAAATTCAGGTTTGGTTTTAGTCAGTAAAAAAGGCGTTGAGCAATGTTCAACGCCTTTTCCACATGTGCACTTGAGTCAGACCCACTGTTTTACCATTTGCCGGACTTCGCTGTGCTTGGTTGTGGGAATTTCTTCAATGGATCGGTATATTTCTTGATGTCTTCTTCCGGGAGGGAATGATTGGTAAGCTCACCTCTTAGAAATTTATCATACCCGACCAGATCCAACAAACCGTGGCCGCTGAGATTGAAAAGGATCACCTTCTCTTTCCCCTCCTCTCTGGCTTTAATGGCTTCCTGGATAGTT
>CBFDEE010000160.1:0-6291 GCA_965603745.1 uncultured Bacteroides sp.
TGCGAGTTTAGTTCGGGGGCCGTAAGAATGCGGCCGCTGACTTCGGATACCTCCTTACCCCGGATCTCAATGCTGATATCTGCTTCTTCATCCGGGTGAATGTTTACCAGGGAAACATGGATGGCCCCGTCCTCATCTACGGAAGCCGAGGCGTTTATAGCCTCAAGTTTTCTCTCCCCGAATTCATACATATAATTCGAATCCAGGTCCAGCGGTAGGAGCGTTGCATCCTGGTGTACCCTGTACATCTCGAAAACATGGTAGGTCGGGGTAAGGATCATTTTTTCCCCGCTGGTCAGAACCATTGCCTGCAAAACGTTTACAGTCTGTGCGATGTTGGCCATTTTAATCCGCCTGCAGCGCTCATTGAAATGGTTCAGGGAGATGGCAGCCACGAAGGCATCTCTCAGTGCATTCTGCTGATAAAGAAAGCCGGGATTCGTACCGGGTTCCACATTCCACCAGGTTCCCCATTCATCAACTACAAGCGCTACACGGTTCCGTGGATCGTACTGGTCCATGATGCGGATGTGTCCGTCCAGCAGGTTCCCGAAATTCACGGCGAACCTCATGGTCCTGAAATATTCATTCTCGCTGAATTCGGTGGCGGAACCTTTGTTTCTCCATTCGGTCATATAATGGTGCAGGGAGAGTCCCCACATCATGTGGTGCGGTATCTCCCTCATCAGCACTTCCGTCCATTCCCAGTGGCGGTCGTGTGAACCGCCGGCAATCTTGCGCAGCCTGTTGTCCCCGTAATTGCGGCAATACGTGGCATACCTCCTGTACAGGTCGGCGTAGTACTCGGGGCGCATATTACCACCGCATCCCCAGTTCTCGTTCCCGACTCCCCAGTAGGTCAGTCCCCATGCATTCTCCCTTCCGTTTGCCCTGCGAAGATCTGCCATGGGAGAAATGCCGTCGAAATTGATGTATTCCACCCATTTCGACATTTCCTCAATGGTCCCGCTTCCCACGTTCCCGCATATAACGGGTTCGGTATTCAGCTGCTCGCAGAGATCCAGGAACTCATGGGTCCCGAAGCTGTTGTCCTCGGTTACACCTCCCCAGTGGGTATTAACCATTTTCGGCCGCTGGTCTCTCGGGCCGATACCGTCCATCCAGTGGTACTCATCGGCAAAACATCCACCCGGCCAGCGCAGGTTGGGGATGGCTGATGCCTTCAGGGCTTCCACAACATCGTTACGGATGCCCCTGGTGTTGGGTATGGAGGAATCTTCACCTACCCAGTAGCCTTCATAAATGCAATGGCCGAGATGTTCTGAGAAATGGCCGTAGATGTGGCGGTTGATCACTTCTTTGCCAAGGTCGGCATTGATGGTAATACTTGCTGCGGATTTGGCTCCGGCAGGTTGCGAGGCATTGCTGCTGCCGGAGAAAACCAGCAGTAATGCTGCACAGGAAATGCTGATAAAAAGGTTCTTCATGATATGTTATCGGTTTGGATATTAAATGTGAATTATTAAAGTTCAACTGCATAAACCTGGCTGCTTCCTTCGAAATTGGCCCTGAATATGATCCATTTCCCATCCGGGGAAAAGTGCACATTTGGCTCCAGGCGGTAGTCATGGTTTTTCATATTGACAAGTTTCTCCGATGCAAGGCTGTCTCCATCAGGTGTGAGAAGGTAGAGCCACATACCGGTTTTGGCTTTGGCCACACTGGAAGAATCACCGCCGTCCCCGGCAAAAACCTGCTGGTCCGGCGAGATATTGAAATGAACTGACCATTCGTCACGTTTCATGGCATACCTTGTTTCCTTTCCCGTTGGAAGATCCAGTTCCGCAAGATAAAACGTCTCCCCCCTCGGGATCTGCAGGTCGAACCAGATGGTCTTTCCGTCCCGGCTGAAGAACTCATGGCCGGCAATCTCCCGGTGTACCGTCCGCTTATGCATCATCATGGCATCCGCAGAATCGATGTTTATAGTCCAGATACGGTCGAGAAGGTGCCATGGACCTTCATGACAGAACATCAGCAGTTTCGGGTCCGTAGGTGAGAACTGTACATGGTTGAGCCAGGCGGTATCACTGAATATCTCATTCAGCGTGCCAGTTTCAACATCGATGGTAATAAGGGTATGCGGGATCCTTGCTTCGAATATCCTGGTGAAGAAATCCCCTTTCCTTGGAAACTGCCGCAGCAGTTCGTATTTCTCCCTGAGGCTGGAAACACCGCCCAGCAAGGTTTCATCCGAATTAAGGGTCGTTATGTTTCCTCTCACCGTTTCCGGGAAAACATAGATCAGCCTGGTTTCTCCCGTCTCCACATGAGTGGAAAACACGGAGTCCCTGCTCTGGAAAAATACCTCCCTGCGGGTTTTCCCCACGATCTCCCCAGAAATGTGGCCCGGATGGTCCGTTATCTGCCGGGCCTCACGGGTCTTCAGGTTCAGGGTGAACATCTGCCGGTTTTCCCGCCGGGAAAAGTCCCTGTCATCCGTGTTATCCGGTACATTCCCGTAGTAGACCATAAGGTCTCCCTGCCTTCCGCTTGCGGGAATAAAAGGATTATTATGGAAATAAAAGCTCCTGCTGTTGCCTTCGGGCCCAGTCAGGCGTATTACCCGGTGATCGGTGTCCATATCGATCCATTCGGCTGGCATGGGATTATTACCCCCGGTCTCCAGTACGGGCAGCTTTGAATCCCGGCAGGATGACAGGAGCAGGGCAACAGGGATTATCAGTATATACAATCGTTTTATCATAACGGGAACAGGTTTTAATGACCAATAAAGATAAGATTATACAATAAATCCAGTATTGATTTTTTCGGCTTTTACTGTTCCGTAATTGATGCATTTGCGGGATAGCGGACATTAAGTTAATTTTAAACGGTTAAGAGGACATGTGCTTATAACATCTTCGTGACAGAATAATAACATGAAACCGACCGTATCAACCAGCACCCTGAAATTCACCATACTTATCTCTTTGTTATCATGCGGGATCATTTGCCTGGCTAAGGATCCACAAAAGGAGGCAGAAAAATCCCCGAAGATAGTATCCCTGGATGTGAACCTTGAGAAGGAGAAAGGACCCCTTACACCGGTATGGGCCTGGTTCGGGCATGACGAACCGAACTATACCTATATGAAGGATGGGAAAAAGCTGTTGTCCGAACTTTCGGAGGCTTTCCCGGTCCCCGTTTTTGTACGCACACACAACCTCCTGTGCACCGGAGACGGCACCCCGGCCCTCAAATGGGGATCCACCAATGCTTACACGGAAGATGAAAACGGGAAGCCCGTCTACGACTGGACCCTGGTCGACAGAATATTCGATACCTACTTGGAAAGGGGTATGAAACCCCTGGTGGAGATCGGTTTCATGCCCGAGGCCCTGTCGTCTAACCCGGATCCCTATCAGCATTCGTGGGATCCCGGCGATCCCTACGGGAACATCTACACAGGCTGGGCATACCCGCCAAAGGACTACGGAAAATGGGCCGAACTTGTGTATCGCTGGGTGCTCCACGCGGTCGAAAGATACGGGACAGTGGAAGTGTCAACCTGGTACTGGGAACCCTGGAACGAACCCAATATCGGGTACTGGCAGGGAAGCACCGAAGAATATATAAAACTCTACGATTATACGGCCGATGCGGTTAAAAGGGCCCTTCAGGAGGCGATCATCGGCGGACCCCATGTCACTGGTCCCGCCTGGGATGTATCCGAGAAATTCCTGAGAGAATTCCTTGATCATTGCCTTCATGGAGAAAACCATGTGACGGGTAAAAAGGGTTCTCCCCTTGATTTCATTGCCTTTCATGCCAAAGGATTCCCGAGGATTGTCGATGGAAAGGTGCGGATGGATCTTGGACAGCAGCTTCGTGATATTTCTGCCGGTTTCGGGATCGTGGCTTCCTACCCGGAGCTGAAACATCTGCCCCTTATCATAGGCGAGTCGGACCCGGAAGGATGCGCTGCCTGCCCGATGGAACATTATCCGCACAATGCATACCGGAACGGTACCATGTATTCGAGCTATACGGCCGCTGCTTTTGCCCGCAAACTTGATTTGGCAGAGCATTTCGGCGTGAATTTCAAAGGGGCGGTCACCTGGGCATTTGAATTCGAGGACCAGCCATGGTTCAACGGCTTCCGCGACCTGGCGACTAACGGTGTGGACAAACCCGTGCTGAACGTATTCCGGATGTTCGGGATGATGCAAAACCGGACATCAGTGCCCTTGCATCCCGGAATAC
Source organism: uncultured Bacteroides sp. (assembly GCA_965603745.1). Lineage (GTDB taxonomy): Bacteria > Bacteroidota > Bacteroidia > Bacteroidales > SM23-62 > SM23-62. The sequence continues at coordinate 4,228 of CBFDEE010000160.1, forward strand.
ACGCTCCGCTGCAGTAATGGTATGGAATTACCACGATGATAATAGATTATTGCAGACAAGCCCGGTTCAGATAAATATAAGCGGACTCCCGGCAGCCAGAGTGCTGCTGAGTCATTACCGGATTGACCAGGATCACAGCAATTCATACGAGCTCTGGAAGGAAATGGGCTCACCCCGGGAACCAACGGAAAAACAGTACGCGGAGCTTGAGAGGGCCGGCCAGCTGATGACACTGGGATCTCCCCGGTGGATGGATTCCGGGGATGGAAAGATCACCATTGGAATAGATCTGCCGGGCCAGGGCGTATCCCTGCTGAAAATCGTATGGTGAGTCAGAAATAACAGCAAAAATGATTATTAGGAACATATAAGAAAAACAATCATGATCAGATTAAGTATTCTTGCCGCCGGCCTTCTTCTGGGACTTAATACATTGGCGCAGCCGCATACAATCAAGCTGTGGACGGGAGAAATTGAGGGGGCTATTTCAAATGAAACCTATATAGAGGATACTATTATCCTTGAAAATTACAGGATCCGGATAAGCAGGGTGTCGGAACCGACCCTGACAGTCTACAAAGTCCCCAGGGACAGATCGACCGGCCTGGCCGTCATAATCTGCCCGGGCGGGGGATACAAACGCCTGGCAATCGACCACGAAGGCTATGAGATAGCAAAATGGCTGAACGAGTACGGGATCACCGCGTTCGTGCTGAAATACCGCCTTCCGAGTGATGCCATAATGGAAGATAAAAGCGTGGGCCCCCTGCAGGATGCACAGGAAGCAATGAGGCTGGTCCGCAGGAACGCGAAGAAGTGGAATCTCAATCCTGCCAGGATCGGTATCATGGGATTCTCTGCCGGCGGACACCTGGCTTCCACGCTTTCTACACACTATAATGAGAATGTGTATACCACGGAGGATACAACCAGTGCACGGCCGGATTTCAGCCTGCTGGTCTATCCCGTAATATCTATGCAGGAAGACCTGACCCATATGGGGTCAAGGGTGAATCTGCTCGGGAAGGACCCGAAGCCCGAACGGGTGGACCATTTCTCAAATGAACTGATGGTAAACGGGGATACACCCCCCGCATTCCTTGTGCATTCAACGGACGATGGTGCTGTCCCGGTTATGAACAGTATAAAATATTATGAGGCCCTTCAAAAACACGGGATATCGGCAGAACTTCATATCTTCCAGGCGGGTGGGCACGGCTACGGCCTGGGAAGAATGGGCGGAACGGAATCCGGCTGGCCTTCAATCTGCCTGGACTGGCTGAAAACACTTGAATAAACCCTGCGAACACCCCTGGACAGGTATACTGAATTTCACCCGGGAATTCCCCTGGCATCGTTCACTGCACCCAGCATGGCAAGGATGTTTTCAAGGGGGACATTGCCCTGGACGTTATGTACCGAATTAAAGACAAATCCCCCTCCATCCCCGAAGATCTCGATATTTTCCCGTGCTTCCCGGTAGACTTCGTCAGGGGTGCCGAATGGAAGTGTTTTCTGGGTATCTATGCCCCCGCCCCAGAATTCAATGTCCTTCCCGAATTCCTGCATCAGCCTGGCGGGTTCCATACCTGCGGCTGAGATCTGGACCGGATTCAGGATGTCAAAACCCGCGTCGATAAAATCCTGTATCAGTTCAAAAACAGCCCCGCAACTGTGGATGAAGGTTTTGCAGCCGGTCAGTTGGTGGATTTTTCCGGCATGGAGGCTTTTGCGAGCCACCGGGGACTCTCAGGCACGTAGAACATAAGGATGAAGTACAGGGCGGCGTGAATACCCTCTGCCCAGAACATCCACCGCCACCCCTTCTGACCGTTCCAGGACTGCCTTATGAATTCATCCGATACAGCTTCGGGAACTGCCTCGGCAATCAGGTAATTAATGATCTGGGCGGCCAGGATGCCGAGTACAATATTCAGCTGGTTCAGTGATACAAGCCTGCCCCTGTGCCTGGCAGGAGCAACTTCCGAGATGTACATTGGGGATATGGCTGCTGCAATACCGATGCCCATCCCGCCGATGATCCGGAACACCATGAAACCGGGA
>CBFDEE010000161.1:0-6286 GCA_965603745.1 uncultured Bacteroides sp.
AAGAAAAATTATGATACACTGATTGAAGTGATCCAGGGAATCATTCGGGGACTCCCGTCTCGATAGGATTCCCGGGATCATTGCTCCACTCGAACCATCCTCCGTCGAATACAGATACTCTTGGCCAGCCCATCAACCAAGCATTGTAAAAAGCCTCACTGCCCCGCCATCCTGTACCGCAGTGAAAGGCCAGGTGCTTGTCCGGGGTGATCCCGGCTTCCTTCCATGTTTCAGCGATCTCATTAAATTCCAGGGTTGTGTGGTCCAGGTTGCGGTAGTTTTCCATGTGGTAGGCATCGCTGCCGCAGTTGCCGAAAACAGCTCCGGGAATGCGCCCCTTTTTTTTGATATAATTGTATCCGCTAACCTCACCAATGAATTCGGGCCAGCTTCTCACACAGACCAGTTCCCCGGAGGAGGATCCGATCAGGTCCTTCGCTTCCGGGATGTCAACCGCAAGCTCCGGGCGGGCCGGGATGGCCGTTCCGAATTCCAAGGCCGGGGAAGGTTCAGTTACATCAGAACTTAATTCATACCCGGCATTTTCCCAGGAAAGGATCCCCCCGTTAAGCACACGCACATCCTTTACACCCGCATACATCATGATAAATGCACAGCGGATGGCCCCCAGCTGTCCGGCGCTGCTGCCGGGAAAGGGATCCCGGTTGTCAGGGAAAGAGAACCTGCCATAAAGGACGACGCTTGTATCATGGGTGATCCCCTTTTCCAGGAGGGCTTTCTCCAGCTCTTCCGGGGAGCGGCGGTTCCAGGTTTCGGGGGACTCTAATTCAAGTGTATCCAGCGCAATGGCGCCCGGTATGTGGCCCTTAAGGTAATCTTCGGGATTCCGGTAATGTGCATGGCAGACTACAAAACGTTCATTATCACACTGAGGCGGATTCCTGCCTTCAATGAGAGAGTGGACCCATTCCGGGTGTACAAGATGCCTGTATCTTTCCATACGGTCGAGCGGCATAGCAGGATCGGATGACCATTCATAAATGAATTGATCATATACTCCCTTTATTATATACCCTGCCTTTATAAATAACCTTGCGACCTTCTGTGGTTCTTTGTCTTCGTATCCATATATGATCAATTCCCGGTCGGGAGATATGTTTTTCGATCTTACGATTTCAATCCAGTCCATGTAATATGCCCAGTGCGCAGGCAGGCTTTTTGCCCCCGGGATATGTCCCCCGCGCTTTTCATTCTTAAGACACCAGCCGTTGTATGCATCAACAGGACGTATGTCTATAATCTGAATTGCGGGATCATCGATCGCTGCAAATACTTCGGGGGTGGACAGGTTTCTCATGGGACTGGTGTGATATGGATTTATTCTGTAATGTGAAGCCCGAAGTACTGGTGGTTGTATTTTCCTCCATCAATTTCGGCAATAGCAGGCATATCGCCCCATAGTTGAAAACCAAATTTTTTCAATAAAGCAATACTTGCGGTATTTGGTTCAAGGAGTATGGCAATCAGTGTTTTAAACTTCAGCTGTGGTGCCATGGTTATTGCATGTTCCAGAAGCCCGCTTCCAATTCCCCGGCGATGATAGCCGGAATCAACATAGTAACTGATCTCGGCGGTGGATTGAAGGGCTTTCCTGCCTTTTCGATAGGGACTGAAGGAGATCCAGCCTGTAACGAGGCCGTTTTCTTCCCACACGTAAACCGGGAAATGATCAGGATCATGATCTTCGAACCATGCCAGTCTTTCTTCCATGGAAATAGCTTCGGTATGGGCGGTTGAGAATTTCAGGCTCACCGCCTGGTTATAGATCTCATTGATGGCTTCAAGATCAGTGGCATTCATATTCCTGATTTGACTCATTCCCTGCAGAATTTATAGATTACACTGTATGAGGCATTAATACCCAGTTCACCGGCCAAACTGAGGTCCCTGCATCCCTGCGCGGCATCATCCATGAATATCTCCAGGAGTCCCCTGTTAAAATACGCTTCCCCCAGAAGGGGATCCTGTTCAATGCATTTTGTAAAATCTTCAATCGCCGGTACGGGTTTTGCAGACATACTTTTCAGGCAGGCCCTGTTAAAACGGGAATAAATGAAATCCGGATTAAGTTCCAGCGACCTGTTGTAATCTTCGATGGCGGCCCGGTAATATCCCATCATCGTGCTGTTGTCTTCCGAGGTATAAATATCACGGCTTTCAATGGACGCGATGATCTCGCCAATGGCAAAGTTATAATTACCACGGATAAACCAGGCGAGATAATTATCCAAAAGATCCGCGGCGGATTCATCAAGGATTTTAATGGCATCCCTGTATTTCATCTGCCAGCCAAGAACCAGGCTTTCTAAAAGGATATTATCCGTAATGTTCCTGGGACTGATAAGGGCGGATTGCTCTACGCGGGATACCATGTTTTCTTCCGGCATGGTATAATCATAATTCTTCATCTCAAGTACAAGCACGGGCTCACCGGTTTCTTCATACAGCCTGAGATCATCAACCCTTTTGTACGACTGGTCGTACTGATCCCTTCTGGGGACAATATGGAACACGGAGATCATCTGTATCTCCTTGTCAGAGTATTGTACTTTTGAACTCCTGACACGTTCTGCAGGAGTGAAATCCGAATTGAAATCAGTGATCGTTTTCAGGTAGCTTATCTCGCTGAGATCGAAACCGGGAACACGGATCTGAAGAAGGCTGTCAACCGTATTCTTGTCCTCCGCGTATCCTTTAAGGTCATTACGGGCAAGCCGGGTTATGGACCGGTCACGATAAGCATGAATTAATCCCGGGAACAGATCAATGGCGGTGGAAAAGTCACTTTCGGCACCATCGAAATCCTCCATCCCCGACTTAATGATACCGCGGATGTAGTAAGCGTAAATGTTTTTCGGGCTGAGACGAACGACATGATCAAAATCTGCCAGGGCCTCAGGGTAATTATCCTGGTTGAGGTAAAGCAGTCCGCGATTATAATAAGCTACTGCGTTGTCCCGGTTAAGCGCAAGTGTCCGTTCATACGCCTCGAGCGCACCGTCGTAATTGTCAAGTTCCTGCCGGCATATGGCCAGGAAAAACCATGCACGTACGTTGAGGGAATCGGCCTTCAGTACATGGTAATATTGTTTAATGGCATCGGCGAATTTTTCCTGCCGCTGGTAAATGTTACCACGGGTAAGCCGGCATCCTGAATTGTATGGATTAATAGCTGAGGCAGAATCGCAATACTTCAGCGCCGTTTCGTATTTGCCCCGGTTCATGTATATGATGCCAAGGTTAAGATGTGCATTGTCAAGATCCGGATCGAGCATGATGGCCTTTTTATAATCCTGGATGGCCCCTGCTGTATCACCGTATTCAAAATGCAGCCATCCCCTTGTAATAAAATATTCGGGATGGCGGTCATCGAGCTCTATGGCAAGTTGAACATCTCTGAAAGCATCCAGGTACCGGCTCCTCCTTATTTTCGCAAGTCCCCTGTAATAAAGGGCTTCCGTTTTGTAGGGTTTGATCCTGAGACTTATGGTAAAATCCTCCTCGGCACCGGTATAATCCGAAAGCTGGTATTTTGCCAGTCCCCTGTAAAACAGGGCTTCGGCATGCTCCGGATTATACTGCAGAATGATGTTGAATGTCTGTATGGCCCCGGTGAACTCCTGTGCTGACAGTTGCTGCCGGCCCCTGTTATAATGTGTCCGGACGTTGATCTGGGCCTGCAGGGAAGCAATGCAAAGGACCAGACAGATGGCCGATACAGATAGCCTAGTAATTATTGCAGATGCTTTTCTGGGAATGATCAGAAATTCTGGGCCACCTTATCGGAGGGTACGTAATTCTTCCACTGATCGGTGCGGAACTGCCAGCATATCGAGATGTAATGCATGTCGATGGCGGTATAATCCGCAAAACTGACACCGGAAGTGTTGAAGTCAGTACCGGTAAAATCGGAATTCAGGAAATGCTCAAGATAGAATTTATATTTGATGTTAAATCCTCCCGGCAGCTGGATACCAGCGAATACCGAGGGAACAAATCGTTTGGTCTTGGGACTGAACCATTCCGTCTGCTTTGTTTTGGCACCGTCCCTGTTGTTGGAATTCCAGCGTTTCCCCTTATAATGGAACAGGAGTTCGTATTCCCCGCCTCCAAAGATATAGAAATTCTTGTTGAAGGCACCCAGTTTCAGGGCTAGAGGAACGCCCAGGTTGTAAGAACGGCGGATGGTTTTGGTGGGAATATCGGTATCGTAGATGAATCCAACATTACGGATGGCGAGACCCGAGTAAATCCCGAGGAAATTGGTAAAATCAACATGCCAGTATTGCCCGATGTTAAGTACCAGTGTATATCGCAGTCTCTCGGTGATATTCTGGCTGTTCTGCGGAGTGCCTTCAATATCTGCCCACTGGAAAAGGTTTTCCCAGCTCGATATCGGGTAAAATTCCTGTGATCTGGCCGGCTGCAATGCGAATAAAAGAATGGCCGTAAGGAGAAAGAATAATGATCTTTTCATGGTAAATGGTTTTTGCGAATATATAGATTTAGGTATAAAATCTATATATAAATCCATTAAAATCTGGCCAGGGCTTTTCCTGCGACGCTTTCCCCGATTGAAAGGCAGGCTGTTGCTGCGGGTGACGGGGCGTTCAGAACGTTGACAGCCCATTCGTTTTCGGCAAATACGAAATCGTCGAGGATCTCGCCGTTGCGCCCGACAGCGAGTGCCCGGACACCGGCTTCACCGGGAAGAAGGTCTTCTTTTTGTATTTCAGGGATTAATTTTTGCAGGGCCCTGGTGAAGGCGGCCTTGTTATACGAGCGGTAATACTCCGCAAGTCCGAACTTCATGAACTTGAACATGGTTTTCTGGAAGCCTCTGTAACCAAGAGCCTTTCCAAGATCCCGGAACGAGATATCCGTCTTATTATATCCCTCCTTCTTGAATGCGAAAACAGCATTCGGTCCCGCTTCAACCACACCTTTCATCATCCTGGTAAAATGCACGCCAAGCCAGGGGAAATTCGGATCCGGGGTGGGATATATGAGGTTTCTTACGAGATGCTCACGTTCTTTTTTTATGGTCATGTATTCACCCCTGAATGGAATGATGCGCAGGTCAAGCCTGGGAGTGGTCAGGGCGGCTACCTCGTCGGAATGGAGTCCCGCGGTATTGATCACCAGCCTGGTTGAAAAAACTTCCTTATCGGTAACAACCTCGGAATAGCCGGAATGGGTATAAATATTCAGCACCTTCTGGATAAACATGATCTCCGCACCTTTCCGCTGCGTTACGATTTCTGCAAGCTTATCGGCAACGACCTTGAAATCAATGATCCCGGCATAGGGAACATCAATGGCTTCCACACCGTATACATGTGGTTCCTTCTCCTTCATTTCCCCGGCCGTGATCATGCGGATATTATCGAGGCCGTTCTGCTTGCCTCTTTCGAGAACAGTTCCCAGGATGGCCTGCTCCCTCTCGTCGGTGGCAACAATGATCTTGCCGCAGAGTTCATAGGGGATGTTTTCCCGGTCCGCGAATTCGAGCAGCTGTTTGTATCCGCTTATGCAGTTCAGGGCCCTCAGGCTTCCCGGGCGGTAATAAATGCCGGAGTGGATCACGCCGCTGTTTTTCCCGGTCTGGTGCATGGCGACTCCGGGTTCTTTTTCCAGGATCAGCAATTTCAGATCCGGCTTATTCTCAAGGATCTTATACGCTGTGGCAAGTCCCACAATCCCTGCCCCTACTACGGTAATATCGTATTGCATGTTTTAGTATTGAGTTTTGTTTAACTGAAATGGTTTTGTATGATATTTTCAAACCGGTGCATTATGTTCAGCATTACGGGATTATCCACTGAAAATATGAGTTCATTGACCCTGGCAACCGGCAGGACTTGAAGAGATGTCCCGGTAAGGAAAAGGGCATCCATCCCAGTAAGTTCATCCAGGAGGATCTTATGCATACGGACCGGAATACCCGTCTCCCGGCAGGCGTTCAGAACGTATTTACGGGTAATCCCGGGAAGGATCAGCTCATCAGGGGGAGTAATGATAGTGCCTCCCTGTATGGCAAACAGGTTGGCCTTGCTTGCTTCCGGCAGGGATCCCTGCGAATCCAGCAGCAGGGCCTCAAAAGCGCCACCGGCCTGGATAGCCTCTGCAACTTCCTTCCGGAAAGCCGGACGCCAGAGTTTCTTGTTGGGTTCCGCACGCTCGAAGGGGAAGGTAATAACTTTCACACCATTCCGGTAATCCTGTTCCGAGGGGTAGCGATGATCGACAAAATAGGCCACAAAAT
>CBFDEE010000162.1:0-6286 GCA_965603745.1 uncultured Bacteroides sp.
GATGATCAGGATCAGAATTTGAGATTTACGGTCCTTGTAATGTGCTCCCTAAGTCCTCTCCTTCAGCCAGTCATACCACTGCTCCATTCCCTCACCGGTTTTGACCGAAAGTTCGATAAACCACAGGTCCGGATTTATCTGCAGGGCGTATTCCCGGACTTTTTTGACATCAAAGTCCACGTACGGAAGCAGGTCAGTTTTATTAATGATACAGAGCTGGGAGCTCCGGAACATGTAGGGGTATTTCAGGGGTTTATCTTCCCCTTCCGTAGTGCTAATGATCACCACCCGTGAAGATTCTCCGAGGTCGAAGAGCGCGGGACAGATAAGGTTCCCAACGTTCTCGATCATCAGGACGGCCTTCTCTCCCACTTCCAGTTTCTTTACTGCCCTGTTCACCATATCGGCATCCAGGTGACAGCCCTCGCCGGTATTCACCTGTACGACCGGTGCCCCGGCCTCTGCTATGCGGTTGGCATCATTCATGGTCTGCTGGTCCCCTTCAATGATGTAAAAAGGCATTTCTTTCCCCAATTCTTTGATGGTTCTTTCGAGCAGGCTGGTCTTCCCGGACCCGGGTGAACTTACCAGGTTCAGGGCAAGGATGTTCTTAGCCTCGAAGAATCCCCTGTTGCGCTCTGCCAGCAGGTTGTTCTTCCCGAGCACATCCTGCTCGATCTCCACCTTCCGGGGATGATTGTGATCGTGAGTATGATCATGTCCGTGGCTGTGATCGTGATCGTGGTCATGGTCATGTTCGTGATTGTGATCGTGGCTATGGCTGTGATCGTGATCATGCTCCCCGTGGGAATGGGTATGGGTCACCCCGTCGTGTGTATGGGTGTAAGGCCCTTCCTCACCGGGTTTCCGTATGGTGGGTTCCCCCAGTCCGCATCCGCATGTGTCGCACATAGTGTCCTGTTCAGAAATTTGTATTGCAAAGATAGGAATTCGTCCCGTACTGCCTATTCGACGAGCAGGGATTTCACCCGTAGTTCTCTTCCCAGGATGATTTCCGGCGCGGGACTGTTGCACTTGGGACAAACATCGTACAGATCATGTATCCCGAATTCATGGGAACAGGCCCTGCACCTCGCCTTCCCGGGTATGCTGACGATTTTCCTTTCGGCCCCTTCCAGGATGCTTTCCTTCACGGCAGCCTCCAGGCAAAACTCCAGGGCATCGATGACCACGCCGGATAATTCCCCAACCTCGATCTCGATCTCCCTGACGGTTTCCGCATTCTCCTTCCGGGCATGGTCGGCGGCTATGTCCACTATACTCATCGCTATGGAGAATTCATGCATCTTATTATACTCCTGTATATTTTTTCCCGGAGGGGTGTGTAAAAGTAATATAAAAATGACAATCCCTGCCGGCAGGGTGGACTGCTGCCCTTAACTCCGGTGATGGTTCCCGGAAACCGTTCCTCCCCGTTACTTCTGTCACATAAACAACTATTTATCAAAGGTATCCGGCCTTTAATGGGGGACTACTAATCTGCAGCTGAACCATTTATAATCGGCCGGTATCCCGTCTTTTGTTGTGAACTCCGTAACTTCTTTTTTTTCAGTTACTTTTTCCATAAATTGTATATGGCTGAACCGGTTTTTCCAAATTGTATTTTAAAACAGTTCTCGTAAACTTTACGCTATAATTCTTTACCTTTATCAGCAAAATTCAAACAAATAATTATGACCAAAGTAAAAGAGATTCTGGACAACAAAGGCTATGATTATTTCAGTGTGAATCCGGCTGCAACCGTATTCGAGGCACTGCAGATCATGGCAGACAAGAATGTAGGTGCACTGATGGTGATCGATAATGAAGGCAAACTGATCGGGATGTTCTCGGAGAGGGATTATGCCAGGAAGATCATTCTTCACGGAGTTTCATCCAAGGAAGCAAAATGTGTGGACTATATGTCTAACGCCCTCAATACAGTAACCCCCGAAACCAGTGAACTTGGCTGTATGGCCATGATGACCGATAAGCACATCCGGCACCTCCCGGTTCTGGATCATAACAAGATCGTCGGGATCATATCGATTGGTGACGTTGTAAACACCATCATCGAGGACCAGAAGGCTACGATCATGGACCTGGAGAAATACATCACAGCGAGCGGGTACGGACACCAAACTCTCAGATAAGGCCCAGCGATCGGCGTTTTGCCGCTACGGCGAGTTGTCCGAGGGCTATTCCCCCGTCATTTGCCGGTAATTGAAGGGGTACAAAAACATCAAATCCATTTTCCCTTAGCTGGTTTTCAATTCTTGCGGACAGATACCTGTTCTGGAATGTTCCCCCGGAGAGGGCTATTTTCTTAATTCCCCTGTAACTGCTTATTCTTTTCACTGTATCAAAGATGATCGAGGAGGCGGTATTATGGAAACGGGCGGAGATCAGTCCCGGGTCAATCCCTTTTCCGATGTCTTTCACCATGGCATCGATGACGGGTCCCGTACCTAAAGGCTCTCCAGCAGTGTATGGATAGATGCCCTCCTCACCGTCCATAATGCCTGCTTCCAGGCGCATGGGTGCTTCGGCATGGAACTGTGAAACAGTACAGAAACCTAGAAGGGCTGCAACTGCATCAAAGAACCTTCCGGCACCCGAGGAAAGCGGGCAGTTGATGTTTTTTTCAATGGACTGTATCACCATTTCAAGGGACCTGGAGTCGATTTCTCCCAGGAACGGCAGCTTCAGCTGTGTCAGTTCCCGCCCGTATAAAGGATACAGGTATGAAACGGCCATCCTCCAGGGTTCGTATGTGGCTCTATCACCACCGGGCATCGGCATGTATTCCAGGTGGGTGATCCTTTCGTAAGCTTCCAGGTCGCAGACCAGGAATTCGCTTCCCCAGATAATACCGTCGTCCCCCAGGCCGGTCCCGTCAAAACTTACCCCGATCACTTTTTCATCCAGCTTATGTTCGGCAAGCACAGAGGCTATATGGGCATGGTGATGCTGGACGGGCACCACCGGCAATCCCAGTTCCTTCGCAAAACGTGTTGACAGGTAATCAGGATGCAGGTCATGGGCAACGAGATCCGGCTCCAGGCGGAACAGCCTTTTAAAACGCTCGTAAGTTTCCCGGTAAAATTCATAGGTTTCGAAATTCTTCAGATCACCGATGTGCTGGCTCATAATTCCCTGCTGCCCCTTGCCCATGGCAAAGCAATTCACAAGTTCGGCCCCCGCTGCAAAGATGCCTTCGGTGTCCAGGTCCAGCCCGATGGGATTGGGCACATACCCCCTGGACCGGCGGATCAGCCGGGGATGCTCATTAACCAGCATGGCAACAGAATCGTCGCAGCGGTTATGGATCTGACGGTTGTAATGGAGAACTGCATCGGAAACCGGCCCGAGCATCTTTAAAGCCCCTGCGTTATCAATGATGATGGGCTCTTCCGCCAGATTGCCGGAGGTAAGAACAATAGCGGGTGTATTCAGTTTTTCGAACAGCAGGTAATGGACAGGCATATAGGGAAGCATTGCACCGGTCGTCGGGAAGCCGTTGGAAACGGAAGGGGCCAGTCCCATCCCTGTATCCGGATTGTTCCGCAGGATCACAATCGGCCTTCGCCAGGATTCAAGCTGCTCCTGTTCCTGCGGGCTGAGCTGGCAGAATTCCCGGACGGATCCCGCATCCCTGAACATCACTGCGAAGGGCTTGCCTTCCCGGTGCTTGGAATCCCGCAGGCGGCGGACCGCATCCTCGTTCAGGGCATCGCAGGCCATGAAAAATCCCCCGAGTCCCTTGATGGTAACGATCTTCCCCTCAGCGATCAGGCCGGTGGGTTCTTCAAGCCCCTCATCGTGTTTTCCCTGCCCGGGTCCCTTACCGGGCCCATCCACTTCCCCGGCTTCCAATCCGACTTCACCGTGAATCCCGGCTTCAATCCTCACACCCCGGCCCTCCACCAGGCTGTAGACCGGTCCACAGTCCGCGCATGCCGTCGGCTGAGCATGGAACCTGCGGTCCAGCACATTATCATACTCCACCCGGCAGGAAGGGCACATTTCAAATTCCTGCATGCTTGTGTGCGCACGGTCGTACGGAAGGTCGCGGATGATGGTGAACCGGGGACCGCAATTTGTACAGTTCAGGAATGGGTAATCGATGCGGTTGGGCTGCTGTTTCATATCGGCCAGGCAGGCCTCGCATACGGCTATATCCGGACTCACCTCAGTTACGGCGTCCGACAGGCTTTCGCTTTCGATAATCCTGAAATCCTTAAAGTACTCCGGCTCGGTTTCCCTGAACTCGATCGATGTGATATTTGAGGCCGGCGGAGCCTGCAGGCGGATCTGTGCAATGAACTCTTCAAGCGTTTCAGGGTCCGTATTCAGGGCAATCTGCACATTCTCATTGGTGTTGTTCACCCAGCCCTTCAGTTGAAAACCATTTGCCAGCCGGTAAATGAACGGCCTGAACCCGACCCCCTGTATGAGTCCCCAGACAACTATTAAATAAGTTTTTTCTCTCTGCATTATGCTTCAGAAAACCGATCCTTAAAGTTGGGATAAAAATGCCTTATATGCCAATTAAACAGGATCCGATTCAGGCAGGTTCATTAATCAGGGGCCGGGGTTCATCCTTCTGATCACCCCACAGCAGGCTCAGGTTTTACAGATCTTTTCAGGCTCTGCCCCTTCTGTCCTCATTATCCACATGAAGGGTATGGTAAATAAGGGATTCCAGTGCGTGGCCGATGCAGATGTTGTTGATGGTTATATGGGGAGGTACTTTCAGTACGGTGGGTGCAAAACACAGGATCCCAAGGATACCTGACTCGATGAGCAGGTTCGTCACATCCTGGGCAACACTTTCGGGCACGGTCAGAATGGCCGTTTTTACATCCAGTTGCTTTACAATTCTCGGAAGTTTGTCAAGCGAATATACCGGCACCGCCAGCTTCTTTTTGTATTTCGTGGGATCGATGTCGAAGGCCGCAACGATCTCTATCATGTTTTTTTGAAAACCTTTGTACTGCAGGACAGCATTACCGATATTTCCAACACCGACCACGATGACTTTCTGTAACTTATCCTTCCTGAAAATCTCTCTTATTGTGACCAGAAGTTCATTAATATTATACCCGCCCTTCTTGTTACCCTTGATCCCGAACTGGCTGAAATCCTTCCTGACCTGTTCGGGTGAAACGCCTGTTTCACGCCCCAGATTGTATGAATATACGGTTTCGAAACCGAGTTCCTGCATCCTCCTCAGGGAGTTCCTGTAGCGTAAAAGCCGGGTTATGTTCTTGTTGATGACCACCGCTTAATAAATGTATTGTCACACAGACAGGTTTTTATATTAATTCAATCTAAATCCGAATAATCCCTTGTGCCATACAATACATAAAATTGATTTGCTTATAAATATAAAAAAATTAACTTTATTGTGAAAAGCATAACATTAATTTTTAGTTAATTTTTTAACGTTTCACATCAACTTTCCAAAATTACAAAAACCAGTAACAACATGAGCAACGCAGTTAAAACAGGTGTCTATTTCTGTAAACATCTGAATGGGCATCCTGATTCAATCCAACTGAGTGAACTGTATGCTTTTGCTGAGGGAATGGAGGAAGTGGCACATATCTGGAAGACAGGGGACCTGGATCTCCTGGATTTCCGGAAACTGGCCGATGCGATTAGCGATCAGGGGATCAACCGAATCGTCCTGGCCGGAGAGAAACCCGGGTTTATCCAGCCCATGTTCTCGAAGGCCATGGCTGCAGCGGGAAACGACCCTTCGCAAATCACCAATGTGAGTTTTATTGAGCATAATGCTACCCGGCAAAAGGATACGGACCTGGCAAAGGCAATACTTGCCTGTGCCGTTCTGGATGTACCTTTCGAACTGGCGGCCGTCCCTGATGAAGTGGATGTCAATCAGGACACACTCGTCATAGGAGGTGGAATCGCCGGCATTCAGGCAGCCCTCGAGATTGCCAATGCCGGCAAGAAGGTCTATCTTCTGGAGAGGACAGGGACCATAGGGGGACATATGGCCATGTTCGACAAGACCTTCCCTACCCTCGATTGCGCCGCGTGTATCCTTACCCCGAAAATGGTTGAAGTCGGGCAGCACCCGAACATCGAACTGATGACCTATTGCGAGGTGGAGGGAGTAAGCGGGTCTCCGGGCAATTACCAGGTCAAGGTCCTGAAAAAAGCACGCCGGGTAGATCTTGCAACCTGCATTGGTTGTGGCATCTGCTCCGAGAAATGCCCCGCCAAGGCTCCCAGCGAATTTGACACAGGGACAACCATG
>CBFDEE010000163.1:0-6270 GCA_965603745.1 uncultured Bacteroides sp.
TGAGAGAAAGCAGACAGAACAGAAGCTGCAGCTCAGTGAGGAAAAACACCGGAAGATCTTCCAGAACATCCAGGATGTTTATTTTGAATTAGCCCCCGATTCGACCATACTTGAGATCAGTCCCTCCCTTTCCAAAATATCGAAGTATACCCGGGAGGAGTTGATAGGAAAATCAATCCAGCAAATGGTTGTTGACGAAAAGATTAACAATGTATTCCTTGATCTTTTGTTTAAAAGGGGAGAACTGAAAGATTTTGATATTCCGCTTAAAGATAAGGATGACAGGATCGTTAACTGCTCGGTGAATATCAAGATTGAGAAAAATGAAGCAGGGGTACCTGAAAAGATAATAGGCTCCCTGAGAGACATTACGGAAAGGAAGCTGGCAAGGGAAAAGATCTCCAAGCTGGAACGGGCCGTCGAACAAAGTCCCTCTTCGGTTGTCATCACAAACCTGGATGGTAACATCGAGTATGTTAATCCGAAGTTTTGCGAGGTTACCGGGTATACCAGGGAGGAAGCCATGGGGCATAATCCGAGCATATTGAAATCCGGGGAGCAGGAACCGGCGTTTTACGAAGAACTCTGGTCTACCATCAGCGGGGGCAATGAGTGGAAAGGGGAATTCCATAATATGAAAAAGGATGGAACAACCTTCTGGGAAATGGCTTCCATCTCACCGGTCAGGAACCATCTCAACGAGATAAGCCATTATATTGCCATCAAGGAAGATATTACCGAGAGAAAGATCGGGGAACACCAGCTTCAGGAGGCCAAGGAAAAGGCTGAAGAATCGGATCGCCTGAAATCGGCTTTCCTGGCCAATATGTCGCACGAGAT
The DNA here is from genome assembly GCA_965603745.1 of uncultured Bacteroides sp. GTDB lineage: Bacteria > Bacteroidota > Bacteroidia > Bacteroidales > SM23-62 > SM23-62. The sequence goes on from CBFDEE010000163.1 coordinate 841, forward strand.
ACGCACACCGATGAATGCCATTCTCGGATTTTCCGAACTGTTGAAAAGGGAGGATATTCCTGAAACGGAACGAAAAGAGTACATTAATCTGATCTGTACCAGGGGAAATGATCTTATGACGATTATTTCCGACCTGATCGATATCAGCAGGATTGAGGCCGGGGATATGAAACTCGCCAGGACCAGCATTCGCGTGAATAAACTGGTAAATGAGTTTTATGAACAGATGGCCAGGGAGAGAGATGTGCGGGATAAGGAACTCCTGCAGATAAGGACCAGCCTGCCCGAAGATACCGAACCGGTGATCCTGTCGGACAGGAACCGCATTCGCCAGGTATTCAATAATCTTCTGTCAAATGCATTAAAATTCACCTCTGAAGGCTATATCGAGATCGGATACAGGATCAAGGGCAAATTCGTACATTTCTTTGTAAAGGATACGGGGATCGGGATTGAAGTTGACAAGCTGGAGATCATTTTTGAGAGGTTCCGGCAGGCCGATGATAACCATTCGAGAAAATACGGGGGTACGGGCCTGGGACTGGCCATCTCCCGGCAGATTGTCGGACTGCTCGGAGGAGAGATCTGGGCAGAATCCGATCCGGGGCAGACATCCACCTTCTGGTTTACCATCCCTCTTGAGGAACTGGATGAGAAACAGACCGGTCTTCCGCAAATGTCAGAGATATACGCACTGCGGGATTTGAACCTGGAAAACCGGAAGATACTGGTTGCCGAAGACGATCCCTCCAACTACCTGTTCCTGGAATCACTGCTGGGGCAATACAAAGCAAAACTGGTATGGGCCCGGGATGGTGGGCAAGCTGTTGAGATCCATAAGAACACGAGTGATATAGACCTGATATTGATGGATATCCGCATGCCCGTATTAAACGGACTGCTGGCAACGGAAAAGATCAGGGCCAGGGACAAGAAAATCCCTATTATAGCCCTGACAGCCTTTGCTTTTGCCGATGACCAGGTGAAATCCATGGAAGTCGGATGCAATGAGCACCTGACAAAACCGGTCAGGATCCATGACCTTAAATATGTATTGCTAAAGTACCTGGCAGACGTTCCCGCTGAATGATCCTTTCACCCGTGTAAAAGCCCCTCAACCCATACGCATGATGAGCTTCTCCCGGTAGGACTTCCCCACCGGAATATCAGTATCATTCACCCTCAGGCGGTTCCCTTCCAGGAAACTGATCTTTCCAAGCGCCACAATATAGGAACGGTGAACACGAAGGAATATCTCCTCAGGGAGGGAGCCTTCCATGTTCTTTAAGGTCTCGTATGTCGTGATAGAACCGGAGTCTGTATGGATGCGGACATAATCACCCATCGCTTCCATATAGCAAATGGATGAATGCTCAAGCGGGTATATTTTCCCATCCGCCCTGACCATGATTGTTTTCTTCTGATCAAACGGTGCAGCATCGGTGGATTTCCGGTTTTCAACCCGTTTTACAGCTTTGTTCACTGCCTTCAGGAATCGCTCAAAGGAAAAAGGCTTAACCAGGTAATCCGCTGCATCCAGTTCGAATCCCTCTACGGCATACTCCGGGTAGGCCGTGGTGATTACAATTTCAGGCGGACGGTCCAGCGTACGGATCATGCTCAGGCCCGAAAGCCCGGGCATATTGATATCAAGGAATACTATTCCCACGGGTATCCGGTCCAGTACATCCATGGCTTCAAAGGCAGAACTGCAGGAAGCCTCCAGCTTCAGCAGCGGACATTTGCCGGTGTATTTTTCCAGCACTTCCCGCGCAAGGGGTTCATCATCCACAATTATGCACGATACGCTCATTGCAAATCCAGTTTGATCCTGATGCGGAATTGTTCATCCGAGTCCTCAATATCCAGCTCATGTTTCCCCGGGTAGATCAGATCAAGCCTCCGCTTCACATTGTTCAGCCCGATGCCGTTGAATTCATCCTTTTCAACCCTGTCCACCCGGCCCTTGTTATTCTCGACATAAAGATCGATAATCCTGTCCTCTATGGCAAGCCGGATGGTCACATACCCCCCTGAAGGGTCGCCCTTGATGCCATGTTTGAAACCGTTTTCAACAAAGGGAAGGAAAAGCAGAGGGGCTATCCTTTTCCCGGCCGGATCCCCTTCCCTGCTGTATTCGATCCGGGAACGCGTATCCGATCGCAGTTTCTGCAATTCGATGTAATTATCCAGGAAATGGAGCTCCCTTTTCAGGGGAACCGTTTCCTCGTTCGATTCGTACAGCATATACCTCATGAGTCCCGATAACTTCAGGATGGCCTCAGGTGTCTTCTTCGATTGTCCCATAGCGAGGGAATAGATATTGTTCAGGCTGTTGAACAGGAAATGGGGATTGATCTGCGACCTCAGAGCCTTCAGTTCGGTCTCTGTTTTCTCCTGCCGGACTGCCATCAGCTGTTGTTCCGCCTGCATCAGCATGAACCAGCCCTTGGATAGTTTCAGCAGGCTGGTCAGGGCGGTATAGACAAAAATGAATTTCAGGATATCGACTGTATCGTAATAGGAAATGAAGTAATACCCGGGAAGGACAAGGTCGACCAGGTAATTGAAGGTCGCCTGGTTCAGCAGGGCGGCCGCATAGATCAGGGCAGCCACGGCCAGAAAGTAGACCAGGTACCTGCCCTTTTGAAGCAGCCATGGTATCAGCAACCAGATGTTTAAATAAACCGCTGCCGCGAGGCTGACATGAAACAAAGCCGTATAGATGTAATCGATGGGCCCCGCCTTGTTTGAACTGGCGAAAAAATTCACCAGGAAAAGAAAGGAAACGGTCCAGAAGAGCCCGTGCTGCAGCCACCGTTCCCCGGTAATCCTGATAAACAGAAGGCGAAGGCTTACAAATGATATCCTGGCAGGCATTAGCTTAAATTCACTTGAAGATAGGGATTTCTGCTATAATACCCGTGATTCGATCAGTCCGGACAACGCGGGATCAAATCCTGCTGAACACATCTGCTTCCACAAGGGCATCTTTTTCATCGCTGTATTTGATCACAAATTTCTGGAGATCCTCCGTTGGAGCGGTAATGAGAAGGAAGTAATCCATCCACAAATGGTCGATCCGGATACGGTTATTCTCGATCAGCTCCTCCAGGAAATCAGGGTTAAAATACTGTATCGACATGGATTCCTGAGAGAGGGTGATCCTAGCAAAATTGTTCACTTCCACCATATGCCATCGCAGGAAACCATGATCCAGATCCCATTCACCGGGATAAAAATTCACATACCTCCTGCCATCCAGTTCCAGCAGGTGAAGATCGAAGACGGCTTCTACCGTATCGCTTGCTTCGATGCAGGTTTGCCGGGCAGCTGCTCCTTCGGAATCTTCTCGCTCAAGCCCGGTTACTTCGGCACCGGTCCTCTCATCTTCAGATCCTGAGCCACCGCTATGCCCGGGTTCCGTCTCACAGATCTCTTTTACCGTAAGCCGGTAATGAATGTTTTGAGGTTCCGAATCCTCATCCGGTTCTGTCCATTTCGGGTCCATGAATGAAGCATCGGAATGGTGTTCAAGCCTTTCGATGATCCAGACGCTGCCGTTATCCATCCTCCATGTACCCTCGATGCGGTCATCCCAGACGAGGTCATCCTCCGTATACAGGGGGAAAAGCGAAGGGATGCAGGAAGCGGCCAGTGCAGCCAGCATTCCAATCAGTAAAATCGTTCTTTTTTTCATTTGTCCGGATTTAGTGAATTGATGGATTTGTTTTAAATGGCAGGGGCGAATCTCCGGCAATACCCGCCGAAGTAAGAACAGTAGCTTCCGGCATTTTTCTCGGCAACGTATCCGCCTCGATGAAAGTTGTGGAATCGTTGGCAAATTTCAGGATAAACTTCTGCAACTCTTCCGTCTTTGCGGTCAGGAGGTACCTGTCACTCAGTTCCACATGCGAGATCTTGATCCGGTCCTTCTCGATAAGTTCATCCAGCCAGTCCGGGTCGAAAAAATGAAATACAATGTGTTCATCGGCCAGTTCGACCTTTGCGAATATATGCGAGGGTGCCAGGTGCATGGAGAGAAAATCCGGGCAAATCTCGTACTCCACCGGGAAGAAATCCAGGTACAGGTCCTCCCCCAGCCTGAGAAGATGGGCCGCAAAATCCTCTTTGATCCCGTCTTCAGAGACAGTAAGATGGTAGGTATACCCGGACCGGTAATGCTTCCAGTCCCCCCCGAGCGCCCCGGCTTCTTCCGGCCCGATATGCCGGAATTCCCAGCAATCATCCTCACCATCGCTGAATACCCCATTCAGCCGGTCGTCTGTAAGAAGGTCCTTATCCCGGTAGAGGGGATAAAGGGACGGGATGCAGGAAAATACCATCCCTGCTATCCCAATGATTAACAAGAAAGTTCTGGTTTTCATAATTTTAATAATGTTAATCTGTTACGAATCTTTTGTGTTTTTTTTCATTTTTACTGATAAACCTGGTAGCTATACGAATTTGATGCTGCACGCCATTCCGGTTTCATGGACGAAATAAAACTATGCGGCAGCCAATTGCTATTTTTTTCGATGAACAGGATTATTTTCCCGGTAAAAAGCGCCGTCTGCTATTTTACAGCACTCTCTTTTGTTTTCAGGTGATTTACCTATAACTTTATTCGATCAACACCACTTAAAATGAATGTCTATGAGAAACCTGTTGTTCATTGTGGGATTGCTACTGATATGTTCAGGCTGTCCCGCCTCAAATAACCCGGAATCCGGCGACGAAATGGAAACACTGCCTGACATAACGCTTACCGTACTCTATGACAATTACCTTTACCAAGAAGGATTTATGAACAGCTGGGGATTCTCCTGCCTGATAGAAGGTGCCGGAAAGACGATCCTTTTTGATTCAGGGGGAAAGGACGGCAACCTGATGCATAATTTCAATGCTGCCGGGAAGGATCCGAAAGATGTTGACCTCGTTGTGCTCTCGCATATACACTGGGACCATGTCGGGGGACTCCCGGAATTCCTTGAATCCAGGACCGGTATCGATGTTTATGTTCCTGCTTCCTTCCCGGAGGATTTTAAAACCGAGGTCGAAGACCTTGGAGCCCGCCCCGTGGAAATAACGGAATTCCGTGAGATCATCGAACACGTCTGGACAACCGGCGAAATGGGCAGCCAGATCATAGAGCAGTCACTGGTGCTGGAAACGCGCTGGGGACTGATAATCCTTACCGGCTGTGCCCATCCGGGCATTGAAGACATAGTCGCCAAAGCCATGGAAGAAAAAGGGGACAATGTCCTCCTGGTTATGGGAGGCTTTCACCTGCTGAGTACAGGTGCTGATGCCGTAGAATCGATTGCCACTGAGTTTAAGGACCGCAACATTAAATATGTGTCTCCAACTCACTGCAGTGGTGACGGAACCATTGAAACGATTCAACACGGTACCGCCATTCTGGCAACC
>CBFDEE010000164.1:0-6258 GCA_965603745.1 uncultured Bacteroides sp.
GATGTCCCAGAAAATGCAATCATCTCGCCTTTCTCTACCACCCATTCCTCTTTTTCCGGAAAGATATTCAGGGCATGCTGCTGCATGCCGTACTGCTTCTCCCGCACATATGCTGCAATATCCCCGCGGAACCTGTCCAGGTGTGCGTAAACCGTAGTATAACCCGCAGGATGCGTGATATACAGGGTGTTGCCGTAGCCTGCCGCTTCAATTTTAATCCTGGAGATATATCCCTCTGCAGCAGCGAAAACACTGTGCCCGTTGACTCCCTGGGTCTTGATGTCAATGCCGGCATGGAAATGATTTGATCGAAGTTCCCCGAAATTACCGGAAAGATAAATCCTGATATCAATGGGAGCCCTGAAGTAGTCATCACGGAAGCCGGTCTGGGAGCCTGCCGGCTGAAGCAGGCAGTAAAAGACGAGAAAAAATACCGATAATCCTTTTAACATGGATGAAGGCTTACTGAAATCCTCGTTTTCCGCTTATCGAGGCTGGTTTTTTAACCGGAAAATTCAGGACTTAAATATTTTAAATTTTCCTTAACAATCTTATATTTGTAGTAATAATTTATCAACATGAGTTCAGCTCATTCCGATACATTCGAGCAGTTGCAATTCAGGATAAGGCAGCTTATCGAAATGTATGAAAAGGAAAAGTCGGCAAATGAGCTGCTCAGCAGGGAAAAGACGGATATACAGGAACAGGTCCGCCTTAAACAGGATAAACTTAAGGATTTAGAGGAAAAATATAATAAATTAAAAATTTCAAAAGCGATTATTGCATCGAGTGAAAATGTGCACGATGCAAAATTGAAGGTGAACAGGATGGTGCGGGAGATCGACAAATGCATCGCTCTTTTGAACAGGTGAGGCTCCGGATGGATGAGAAACTATCAATTCGAATAAATATTGCGGATCGGTTCTATCCGCTGAAGATAGACCGGAAAGATGAAGAGAAGATCAGAAAAGCAGCCAGGGCAATTAACGAAAAGGTATTACAGTACAAACAGAAATACACTGATAAGGACACACAGGATTTTCTGGCGATGGCTGCACTGCAATTTGTGATAAAGGTGATTGATGGGGAGGGATCGAAAGAGGATTCCGAGATATATGAGAAGATCCGGAATCTGAACGATGAACTGGAGAGTGTTTTAAACAAAGAGTAGTATACGTTCTTTAACATAATAAGGATTTAACCCGCATTGCTTCTTCAATTATTTTTGGAACTCAACATTAATCAAATTGGAGCAACGCTCAATTGATCTAGATCAGGCCTCAGCTTTCCGGTTCGCCGGGAAGATCCCGTTCAGGGACATTGGAAGAACGAAATCGAATGGCAGCTCCACCCATGTTTAACAGGGGTTTTATAAAATCTTGGAGGAGCGTGCGGGTTTTTTTTTAACTAAACCATAAAACATGGAAAGCAATATATTGATAATTGTAATCGCACTTGTGGCGCTTGTCGCAGGAGCAGTCCTTACATACCTTGTGAATCAGGCCCTGCTGAGGAAGAAAAGTACCAACATCCTGAAGGAGGCGGAAGCAGAGGCCGAGGTATTGAAAAAGGACAAGATCCTACAGGCGAAAGAAAAATTCCTCCAGCTGAAGTCGGAACATGAGAAGGTGATCAATGAGAAGAATCAGATGGTGCTGGCTTCTGAAAACAAGCTGAAACAGAGGGAAGTGATCATCTCCCAGAAGTTCGAGGAAATTCAGCGAAAAGGCAAGGAAGTAGATGTAATCAGGGATAACCTTTCGCATCAGATAGAGATCGTCGAGAAGAAAAAGGAAGAACTGGCAAAGGCACATATGCAGCAGGTCGAGCAGTTGGAGGCTATATCGGGACTGTCAGCCGATGATGCAAGGCAGCAGCTGGTGGAATCTCTCAAGGAAGATGCCAAGGCAGCGGCCATGTCCTCCATCAATGAGATTGTCGATGAGGCCAAGATGACCGCTAACCGAGAGGCAAAGAAAATCGTTATCGAGACCATCCAGCGTGTAGCCACGGAAACGGCCATTGAGAATTCGGTCACCGTCTTTAACATAGATAATGACGAGATCAAGGGACGTATCATTGGACGGGAGGGAAGGAACATACGGGCACTTGAAGCCGCTACAGGGATCGAGATCATCGTGGATGACACGCCCGAGGCCATTATCCTCTCCGGGTTTGACCCGGTACGCCGTGAGATCGCCAGGCTTGCCCTTCACCAGCTGGTGACCGATGGCAGGATACATCCCGCCAGGATAGAGGAGGTGGTGAATAAAACCCGGAAACAGATTGTGGAAGAGATCGTCGAGGTGGGTAAAAGGACGGTGATTGACCTGGGTATCCACGGCATACACCCGGAGCTCATACGGCTCGTAGGTAAGATGAAATACCGTTCGTCTTACGGTCAGAACCTCCTGCAGCATTCCCGGGAAGTGGCCAATCTCTGTGGGATCATGGCTTCCGAGCTGGGACTGAACTCCAAGCTGGCCAAGCGGGCAGGTCTGCTGCATGATATCGGCAAGGTGCCGGATGATGAACCGGAGATCCCGCACGCTGTCCTTGGTATGAAACTGGCTGAAAAATTCAAGGAGAAATCGGAGGTCTGCAATGCCATCGGATCGCATCATGATGAGGTTGAAATGACAACCCTGCTGGCCCCGATCGTCCAGGTCTGTGATGCCATTTCAGGGGCCCGCCCCGGTGCCAGGAGGGAGATAGTTGAGTCCTACATAAAACGCCTGAAAGAACTCGAGGCCCTTGCACTTTCTTATCCCGGAGTTACCAAGACCTATGCCATACAGGCCGGAAGGGAACTCAGGGTTATTGTTGGAAGCGAGAAGGTAACAGACAAGGAAGCAGAAAGCCTTTCGTACGACATTGCCAAAAAGATCCAGGATGAGATGACCTATCCGGGACAGGTCAAGATCACCGTTATCCGGGAAACACGCGCTGTCAGCTATGCAAAATAAGCTGGAAGGAAAAAAAATTCTTGTTACAGGTACGGCCGGATTTATAGGGTATCACCTGGTTAAGGCTTTGATGGGAACCGGCTGTGACATTGTCGGACTTGACAACATCAATGATTATTACGATCTGGACCTGAAATACGCGCGTTTGTATGAAACCGGGATCCCTCCTGAAAAGGTAGGATACAACAAACTTATCCCGGGCAGCGGTCCGGAGGCTTACCGGTTCATAAAACTGGACCTGGAGGACAAGGAGAACCTGCTTGAGCTCTTCGCGAAGGAGAAGTTTGACCTGGTTGTTAACCTGGCCGCCCAGGCAGGCGTCCGTTACAGTTTTACCCATCCGGACGCTTATATTGGAAGCAATATAACGGGATTCCTGAATATACTGGAGTCCTGCCGCAAGTACCCCGTTGAACACCTTGTTTATGCGAGTACATCAAGTGTATACGGCCTGAATGATAAAATGCCTTTTTCGGTGGACCAGAATGTTGACCATCCCGCAAGCCTGTATGCAGCCAGCAAGAAGAGCAATGAACTTATGGCCCATTCCTACAGCCACCTGTTCCGCATTCCCGCAACGGGCCTTCGCTTCTTTACGGTCTACGGCCCATGGGGGAGGCCGGATATGGCCCTGTTCATCTTTACTAAGTCCATCCTGGCCGGAAAGCCGATCAATGTGCATAATGAGGGACGGATGGAACGGGACTTCACCTATGTGGATGATATTGTCAAGGGTGTCACGAGGGTTATGGGATCGCCCGCTCGTCCGGCTGGAAAAGACGAAGCGGACGGTAATCCTGCCATGTCAACCGCTCCGTACCGCATCCACAATATCGGGAACAGCAAGCCGGTAAAACTGATGGATTTCATCCATGCCATTGAAGAGGAGCTCGGCAAAAAAGCGAAGATGAATCTTATTCCCATTCAGCCGGGCGAGGTTGAAAAGACCTGGGCAGATGTCTCAGACCTGTCCGCACAGTTCAGCTATATGCCCGATACGCCGGTACGCGACGGCATTAAAAAATTCATAAGCTGGTACCGGGATTTCTATAATGTATGATCCGGGCTCAGTGTCCGGCCATCATGCGAAGCACTTCTTCGAACTGTTCGGCTTTTTCACGGTATCCCGATTTGTGGTAGGCGTTGATCAGGTTATGCAGGATTCGGATGATAATCTCGATATTGCTGCATGGCAGATAGTAGGAGGGCTGTGATTCAATGCCCTGCTGCTTAAGGAAGAAGTCTATTTCCCTGCGGCCAAGTACAGTCCCCTTATTGTAGGGATTAATGTAAAACAATATATTTCCGCTCATTTCAGCGGGACTGTTCTCATCCGCCGGTTCGTCCTTGTAAGCCAGAATGAAGTTTTTAGGCAGGTTCACTCCATATACAGGCAGGCCCAGTTTCTGTGCGATAACGGAATAGACCACGGCCAGCGATATCGGGGTTCCTTTCCGTGTTTCAAGTACCTGGTTGATGAAGGAGTTCTGGGGATTGTAAAAATTCTTCGTATTCCTGCTGAAGCTGTTAACCTCGAATAATATATGATTCAGTATCCTGATCTTTTCAAGTGCAGTAAGGTTATTATTCAGCTCGAGCCATACATCCTTGATGATCTCGTCAAGGGGGCCTTCAATATCCTGCATCCGGAGTTCGGGGTATTGATACCTCGCTATGATGAAAGCTCCCGTTAACAGTTCGGATGCTCCGGCTGATATCCACTTCCTCAGCATATCGTGGGTGCTGTTCACCTGGATCTCCTGGATCAGGTTTACCAGTTTTTCCTGGTAATCCTGGTCCATGGATCCTTCCCATGCGGCCTCCAGGTCAGGAAGTATTTCCAGTCCCCGGTCAAGCAGGTTTTTTGTAACTGTCCGGTTAACCTCATCGCTTGGATCATCGAGGAGCTGGATCAGTGCCAGTATTTCTTCTTTGCTTTTACTCATGCAGGGATGGTTTTATAAAGATGCTCAAGCGTGAATTTAATTAAATTATTGACACTCGCCCTGTAATCCCCGGTAAACACCATGGAAGAACGGTTGGCTATCATTGTGCAGAGTGTTACTGCCTGGTGCCCCAGCAGACGCGAAAGTCCGAAGAGTGCAGAACTTTCCATTTCGTAATTCATGATTCTCAGTCCCCGGTACCTGAAACTCTCCAGCTTGTCGTTCAGGTTGGGATCAAGCGGGGCGAGACGGATCTTTCTTCCCTGGGGACCGTAAAAACCGGGTGCGGAAATGGTGATCCCGGAATGCAGGTCACCAGGGAAAAGCCCGAACAGTTCATCGGAGGAAGCAACAAAGTACGGGTCAGGCAGCTTGGGGTTCCATCCGGTGTGCTCCCTGAAGGCTTTTTCCAACTCCAGGTCTGAAACCTCATCCCTGTCCGCATAAAAATTGAGTACGGTATCAAAACCGGCTGCATACCTGGAAAGGATGAAGCTGTCCACCGGGATATCCTTCTGCAGTCCCCCAGTCGTACCAATCCTCACCAGTTTCAGAGACCGCCGTTCCGGTTTCAATATGCGCTTTTCAAGGTCGATGTTCACCAGGGCATCCAGTTCGTTCATGACAATGTCGATATTGTCCGTACCGATGCCCGATGACATGACCGTTATCCGGTTGTTATGATAGGTCCCCGTGTGGGTGACGAATTCCCGGTTGGATACCCTGAGTTCGACGGAATCGAAAAACGCCGAGACTATTTCCACCCGGTTCGGGTCCCCGACCAGGATGACGGTATCCGCAACCTGCCCGGGAAACAGCCGGAGATGAAAGATACTTCCGTCGGGATTCAGGATGAGTTCAGAGGCTTTCAATTCCATACAGTAAAAAAACATCTTTATTTCAGCCCTGTGCAATCAAAATAGTATATTTTTACACAACTATTTGTTGAAACTAAACTTGTAAACTATGAAAAGCAGACAAACCGTACTAGTTGTTGGCCTAGTTGCCATAATACTATTATTAATTTTCAGCAGCCGAATGTTCTTTGTGATCAGACCGGGAGAACGGGGCGTAATCTTCCATACCATTTCTGGAGCATTGGACAAAGAGAATATCCGGGGCACCGGATTGCATATGATCGCTCCCTGGAATAAAATGTTCAGGTATAATGTGCGGGAGCAGCCGCGTGAAGAAACCATGGACGTACTTGATAAGAGCGGCCTGTCCGTCGCCGTGGACGTAACCGTTCGTTTTAATCCGATATACGACCGGATTGGTGATCTTCATGAAGTATTCGGAACGGAGTTTGTCAATACCCTGGTCGTTCCGGAAGTCCGGTCCTCGGT
>CBFDEE010000165.1:0-6220 GCA_965603745.1 uncultured Bacteroides sp.
TGCATTTATCGAAGTGTTCGAGGAGGAGGCCTTTCGTGCGGCTGACGGGATACAAGATAAGATTGAACGGGGGACCGCAGGCAGGCTTGCCGGTATGGTACTGGGACTGAAGGATAATATTTGCTATAAGGGGCATATCACATCCGCATCTTCCCGCTCCCTGGAGAATTACCGTTCCATTTACAATGCCACCGCCGTTGAACGGCTTCTTAAGGAAGACGCTATTATTCTTGGGCGGACCAGCTGTGATGAGTTTGCCATGGGAGGTACCAATGAGACTTCCTGCTACGGTCCGGTTCTGAATCCACACGATCATTCCAGGGTACCTGGCGGATCATCCGGCGGATCTGCCGCCGCGGTGGCTGCAGATCTCTGCCTGGCGGCCATAGGTTCAGATACGGGAGGATCCATCCGGCAGCCCGCTTCATTCTGCGGTCTGACCGGTCTTAAACCGGGCTACGGCCGGGTTAGCCGGTACGGCCTGATCGCATATGGTTCCTCATTCGACCAGATAGGACCTATCACCCATGATATCATGGATGCTGCCCTTATCCTGGAAGTCATCGCCGGTGCGGATGATTATGACAGTACGGCCAGCAATGCAGCCGTTCCGGAATACTCGAAAATACTCAATAGGACGGATCCCCCGGGAAAGTTAGCCTACCTGAGCGAGACCCTGGATCACCCGGGACTCGATCCTGCAATCCGGGAACGGATGTTCAGGATCATTGAAGATCTCCGCGAGGAAGGATTCCGGGTCGACCCGGTTTCTTTCCCGTACTTCGATTACCTGGTACCTGCCTATTATGTTATGGCCACGGCAGAAGCCTCATCGAACCTGGCCCGGTACGATGGTATACATTTCGGGCACCGGAGTAAGACAGCAGGCGATACAAGAAGCACCTATATCAAATCCCGGAGTGAAGGTTTCGGGACAGAAGTGAAGCGAAGGATCATGACAGGGACCTTTGTGCTCAGCACCGGATACTACGATGCCTATTATGGAAAGGCTCAAAAAGCAAGAAGGCTGATCCGGGACAAAACCATGGAGATCCTGGCAGAATACCCCTTTATACTCCTGCCTACCACTCCCAGGCCGGCATTTCGACAGGGAAGCATGGGAGATGATCCGGTCGCTCTCTATCTTGAGGACATTTTTACCATACATGCAAATCTTGCGGGCATACCTGCCATCTCCCTTCCCCTGGGCAGGCATCCTGACGGGATGCCCTTCGGTGTGCAGGTTATGGGTGCCGGATTGAGTGAGCCGGGACTTCTTTCCTTCTCAGATTATATGATGAAAAAATTTCATACTTTGGCTTAATATTTGTTATCTTAATCCCTGATTATCAAAATATTCTATCATGAATCCAAACAGCCTCACCCGGATCCTGGTCTTTATTCTGGGCATCATGGTATTCTCATCATGCATTGACAAAGACAGAAAAGGAATAAAACCAGTTGTGACGGGAAAGCCGGGTGAAGTCCTCCTGGTTATCGATCCCTATCTCTGGGAATCCTCCGTCGGGGAGTTTTTTATTGATTTTTGCATCGAGCCTTTTAAAGCCCTGCCCGCTGACGAACCTAAGTATGATCTGGTACACATCCCGTCGAGTGGTTTCAACAAGTTGTTTAAGTCTCACCGGAATATATTCCTTACGAAGATTTCCAACCAGCATAAAGAGCCCCGGATCATTGTCCAGCGAGACCTCTGGGCCTACCCCCAGCTGGTGGTGAATCTTATAGGACCCAATGACACCAGTATGATCAGCTATCTTAAACAGAACAGGGAGCGCCTGTACAGCCTGCTTGAAGTGGATGAACGCAACCGGACTATAGAAAATTACCGGAAGAACCGTGCCAAGGGGATCAACGAGATCCTGAAGAAGGGTCATGGTGTATCCATCTCCGTTCCTGCAGGTTACGATCTGGGAGTGGATACTACAGACTTTGTCTGGCTTGCCCACGAAGTGGCTGATATGAGCCAGGGAGTGATGATCTACTATTACCCCTATACTGATACCAATACCTTTACTCCTGAGTACCTGGTTAAGATGCGCGACAGCTTCACCCGCAAATATGTCCCCGGTCCCACATCAGGCTCCTACATGAAAACAGAGCCCTCATACCCGGTGATCTTTACCGAGATGGTTAAGAATGATAATTATCTGGTTGAATTACGCGGGCTCTGGAGGCTGGAAAACGCTTTCATGGGAGGCCCCTTCATCAGCCACACCATCTTCGACGAGAAGAGGAACCGTATAATTACCGTGGAGGGATTCGTGTATGCGCCCAGCCTCGATAAACGTAATTATGTCAGGGAACTCGAGGCCATCCTTCAGACTCTTGAAGTAGTGGATTAGAGGCTAAAATCCTTATCTTTGGCGCATGAAAATAACCAAGGCCGATAAGATTGCATCAAAGGAAAATATTGTTCTTGTTGCAAAGAAAAGCAGTGCATTCACTTCCTGGGTAAAAAGCGCCCAGGATAAAGAGTACCTTCGATTCTGCCTGGATCAGAATAAAAAACAATTTCTTTTTAACCAGTACCCCCGCTGGGTATTTGTCCACATCATCGATGAAGAAAAAGAACCGATTGAATCGCTGGAAGAAACTCGCAAAGCTGCTAAAAAGACCACCGACCTGATCAATGCCCGTAAAATAGGGTCCGTCGCCATAACAGGACCTGATGGGAATGAGGATTATGTACTGGCATTTGCAGAAGGAATGGCCCTGAGTAATTACCAGTTTAATAAGTATATCAGCAAAAAGAAGGAAAAACAGAATTCCCTCAGCAGCATCAAAGTCATTTCTAAAGGCATCCCCAAACGAAAGGTGGATGAACTTGACTTTCTCTGCAGGGCTGTATGCTGGTCCCGTGACCTGGTGAATGAACCTCTTTCCACACTGACGGCTATGGAGCTTTCAAAGGAAATAAAAAAGATGGGTGATGAAGCGGGCTTCAATGTGGAGGTTTTCCATAAAAAGAAAATAGAGTCCCTGCGGATGGGCGGTATCCTTGCTGTCAACAAGGGAAGCGTGGATCCTCCGACGTTTTCAATTCTCACCTGGAAACCTGAAAATGCAAAAAATAAAAAGCCCCTTGTACTGGTCGGGAAGGGTGTGGTGTATGATACCGGTGGACTCAGCCTGAAGCCTACCCACGACAGCATGGATTACATGAAATGCGATATGGCCGGTGCTGCTGCCGTTGCAGGCACTCTGTATGCCCTGGCGAGTAACAGGGTGCCGGTCCATGTAATCGGTCTGATCCCTGCCACTGACAATCGCCCGGATGGCAATGCATATGTGCCGGGAGATATCATCAGGATGTTCGACGGATCTACCGTGGAAGTTTTAAATACGGATGCCGAAGGCAGGATGATCCTGGCAGATGCACTGGCCTGGGCCGATAAGCTGGATCCCGTGCTTGTGCTTGATGTCGCTGAAGTCAGATGTTGCGGATCTGAAGAATATCGGGGGCCGGTATGCAGGAGCCATCACAGCAGGAAAATTTCTCGAGCACTTTACGGAAAGTCCGTTTATCCACCTGGACATTGCAGGACCCGCTTTCAACAAGACCAGAGACAGCTACCGTGGTAAAGGAGGCAGCGGCATTGGAGTAAGGCTCTTATACGACTTTCTCAAAAACAAGCAGAAATGATTAAAATTGGCATAACTCATGGCGATATCAACGGTATCGGCTATGAGGTAATTATTAAAACCCTACTCGACCAGCGGATATTTGAGATCTGCACACCAGTCCTTTACGGTTCACCCAAGGTGGCGGCATACCATCGTAAAGCCCTGGGGATAGAAAACATCAACTTTCATAACATCCGATCCCCCGAAGAAGCAGTACCCAACAGGGTCAGTATTATCAATTGTGTCGACGACGAGATCCGTGTTGAACTGGGCAAATCCACTCAAACGGCCGGTGAAGCAGCCCGGGCTGCCCTTATGAGAGCTGTCGAGGACCTCAAACATAACAGAATCCAGGCACTGGTAACCGCCCCGATCAACAAGCAGAACATCCAGTCCGATGATTTCCGCTATACCGGCCATACTGAATTTCTCCAGGACTATTTCGATGCCGATGAATCCCTTATGCTCATGTCTTCAGAGCTCATGAAAGTCGGCCTAATCAGCAGCCATATCCCCATCTCCGGTGTGCCTTCCTTTATCACCCGGGAAGAAATTGTAAGCAAAGTACGGATCCTTGATGCTTCATTAAAACGTGATTTTGGGATCAGAAAACCGAAAATTGCCGTCCTCGGGCTGAATCCCCATTCAGGGGAAGAGGGGATCATCGGGAAGGAAGAAAATGAAAAGATCATCCCTGCCATTGAAGAATTAAAAGCTGACAAACTGGTAGTATTCGGACCCTTTCCTGCGGATGGATTCTTCGGATCAGGGGATTTTTCACGTTTTGACGGGATTCTTGCCATGTATCATGATCAGGGACTTATACCGTTTAAAACACTTGTTCCCGATTATGGCGTGAATTATACGGCCGGACTCCCGATCATCCGTACATCTCCAGCCCATGGGACAGCCTTCGAGATCGCAGGCAGCAACCAGGCGCGGTCCGGATCATTCCGACAGGCCCTTTATACCGCATGCGATATCCACAGGAACCGGCAGCTTTATGATGAAATATCTAAAGATCCACTACCTGAAAGGGAACCCGCTGAACCCGGACAGTAATTCCCCTGCTCAAAAACATAATGATTTATATCATGGCTGCCGTACTGTCGTCCCCGGGGTTGAGGGATATTGATTAGCTTTGTTATCACATTCCTAAAAACCTGTACAAATGGCTAAATTCACAAAAGAAGATGCCCTGAATTATCATTCAGAAGGCAGACCCGGTAAAATTGAGGTTGTCCCAACCAAACCCCACAGTACCCAGCTGGATCTTTCGCTTGCCTATTCCCCCGGCGTGGCAGAACCCTGCCTGGAAATTGAAAAAAATCCCGAGGATGCCTTTAAGTATACGGCCAAGGGAAATCTGGTTGCCGTAATTTCAAACGGAACAGCTGTACTGGGACTCGGCAACATCGGGGCGCTGGCCGGGAAACCCGTAATGGAGGGAAAAGGTTTGCTATTCAAAATTTTTGCTGATGTAGATGTCTTTGATATCGAGATCGATGCCACCGATGTGGATAAATTCGTCGAACATGTCAAAGCCATCTCTCCGACTTTCGGGGGGATCAACCTCGAAGACATCAAAGCACCGGAATGTTTTGAGATCGAACAGAAGCTTATCCGGGAACTGGACATCCCGGTGTTCCATGATGACCAACATGGAACCGCCATTATCTCCGGAGCGGGATTGATGAATGCACTGGAACTGACTGGAAAAAACATCAAGGACCTGAAAGTTGTGGTCAATGGGGCCGGGGCTTCTGCCATATCCTGTGCCAAACTTTACCTGTTGATGGGTGTCCGTAAACAAAACATAATCATGCTTGACAGCAAGGGGGTATTGAACAAAAACAGAACCGACCTGAATAAATACAAACAGGAATTTGCCATTGAAACGGATAAGGGAACCCTGGCTGATGCCCTGAAGGAGGCGGATGTCTTTCTCGGGCTTTCGAAAGCCGATGTTATGACCCCGGAAATGCTGAAAACCATGGCGGCAGATCCTATTGTTTTCGCCATGGCAAACCCGAATCCCGAAATATCCTATGAAAAAGCCATGTCGGCCAGGGATGATCTGATCTTTGCCACCGGACGTTCGGATTATGCCAACCAGGTGAATAATGTCCTGGGGTTCCCCTATATTTTCAGGGGGGCCCTTGATGTCAGGGCTACCATCATTAATGAAGAAATGAAGATCGCTGCCGTCAAGGCCCTGGCCCAACTCGCCAAGGAAGATGTCCCCGAAACGGTGAGCATGGCATACAAGGAAAAGAACATCATGTTCGGAAGGGAATATATCATTCCCAAACCGCTGGATCCCCGGTTGATATCCGTTGTTGCACCGGCGGTGGCAAAAGCGGCCATGGACTCCGGCGTTGCCCGTAAACCCATCCGGGATTGGGAAGCCTACAAGCTGAGCCTTAACCAGCGTCTGGGACTGGACAATAAACTCATTCACGCCATCCGGTCCAAAGCCCAACGAGATCCCAAGCGGGTGGTCTATGCCGATGCTGAAGATTTCAAGATCCTCAAATCAGTTCAGAACGTGATTAACCTGGGCATTGCAGAACCC
>CBFDEE010000166.1:0-6159 GCA_965603745.1 uncultured Bacteroides sp.
TAAAGTAATATTCGTGAACCAGGATAAAACCGAAAATTTTTCAGGCATTCCGGTGAACCTGGGCGATACCCTGATACATTACCTCCAGGTCTATGCCGGACACGAGGAAAGCGTAAATCTCAGGTACAGGAAAACAGGGGGGCGTGAAACGGGACTACAGTTGCTGCAGGCCGGGGATGCAGACGTAATGATTGTGCTTCCGGAGGATCTTACTTCAGGTTTTCTGGATACTGCAGGTCCGGGTAAACAGGCCATGCTTGAACTGGTGGGGGATGTGACAGATATGAATTATATCGTGGCTGCTGTTTGGACCGAGGAACTGGTCAATCAGTTTGTGCTGGAAGCAAGCGGCATAAAAATGCCTGTGGGCTGGAAAGAGACCACACTAGGCTATTCCGGGAAAAGATCGGAATTCGAACTTTACGTACCGGGACTCATGATCTTTTCCATTATCATGATGATGTTCACCGCATCTGCATCTATTGTCAGGGAACCGGAGGCCGGCACGCTTGAAAGGCTGAAAATTTCCAACCTAAGTGCCCTGCAGTATCTTACAGGGCTCTCACTGATCCAGGTCATCATCGGCATAGTCTCCCTGCTGATGACCATTGGCGTGGCTGTAACCCTGGGGTACCAGCTGATCCCGGGCACATTCGGTTTCATCCTTCTGATTGGCTTCCTGACAAGTTTATCCATGATCAGCTTCAGCCTGATTGTGGCAGGCATCTGCAGGTCGATCAAGGATGTGGCGATCATCGGAACATTTCCGCTTATGATCCTGATGTTTTTCTCCGGGGCCTTTTTTCCCCTTGGAGGAGGAAAACTATTTACGGTCGGGGGATTCACCCTGTATCTAAACGACCTGCTTTCCCCGACCTGGGCGGTGGATGCGCTCAATATGGTGCTTGTTAAGGGACTTGAGATCGGAGAAACACTGCCGGAAATGTTTGCCATTTTTATCCTCACGATACTTTATTTCCTTATCGGAGTATGGGCCTTCAGACGCAAACATATGAAGGCTGCCTGAAAGTCCCCTATTTTGCAGCTTGTCGGATAAGGACCGGATGCGATATGGGTTATGAACCCTGTAACTATTGACTGCCTTGCCATTTATCCATATCTTTGTGCAAAGCCGGATCCATGATTAAAGGCATACTTAAAGCCCTGTCGGTAGCACTCCTGATGTGTCTTGCTTTCTCATCCTGCGAGTTGCTGGACTGTAAAACCTGTGAAGCAGTTAATGTGACCAACGGAGTAGAAACGAGAAGCCCGGGCATACTTACCTGCGGGGATGAACTTGATGAAAAAGAGGATCATTACGAGTCTTACGGAAGCAACAGTTATTCTTATTACGATTGCTATTAGGGGAATTAAAACCGCACCCCGATGATCGTCACATCGTCGATCTGTTCTACATCTCTTCTCCACTCTTCGAAGATCCCGTCCAGTTCGGCTCCCTGTTCGAGCATTGATTTTTGCTGAAGTTCTCCCAGCACGCGTTTAAAATTTTTGCTGAGGAATTTTTTCTGGTTGGGACCTCCGAACTGGTCCGCATATCCATCCGAGAAAATGTAAAAAGTATCTCCTTTTTTAAGGTCCAGCCAGTGGTTGGTATAGGGCTTCATGGTTTCATGTATCGCAACCGGCATTTTATCACCCTTGATTTCGGTAAGTTCCCCCTTGCTTATGATCCAGAGGGGATTATTGGCACCGGCAAACTGCAAGCTGTTGTTTGCCGGATCAAGAAGACAGACACACATGTCCATTCCGTCCTTCACACCGCCCTCTTCATCAACCTGCTGTTTGAGAGAGCGGATAACATCATCCCTTAGGGTATTTATGATCTGGTCAGGCTGTATGATCCCCTTGTTAAGGACGATCTCATTCAGGAAGCTGACACCGAGCATGCTCATAAACGCTCCAGGCACACCATGACCGGTACAATCGGCTGCGATGATCAGTATTTTGGAGCGGTCGACTTCCGCAACCCAGTAAAAATCACCGCTGACAATATCCCTGGGTTTGTAGAGCACAAAATGATCGATCTTATCGGAGAACAGTTCCAGGCTGGGCAGAAGGGCTGCTTGTATGCGAAGAGCGTATTGTATGCTGTCGGTTATATGCTTTTTCTGGTATGCGATCTGGTCACGCTGTGATTCGGCCAGTTCTTTCTGCTGCTGTATCTCGTCTCTCTGGGCTGAGATCAGTTTGTTCTTGGCTTCCAGCTGTATGTTCGCCTCCTTTTTTATCTTATAACCACGGTAAATAAAATAACCCAGCCCGGATACAAGAACAAGGGCAACGATGAAAAACCCGATCAGCAGTTTTTGTTTTTCAATGGCTCTCAGCTGGGCGATCAGAACGGTTTCCTGTTCGGTGATCCTGGCGGATTGCTGTGCTATCCGTGATTCCTGCTGTGATATTTCCTGAATCTGCACTTTAAGCACTGCTTTCTGTTCTTCCACCTCTTCTTTCTGGACAGTGATCATCTGGCCTTGCTTAGCGATCTCTTTAACCTGACGCTCAAGCACAATGGTTTTTTTAGATATGGTTTTTTGCTTCTCCTCGATATCAGCGTTCAGGTTCCTTAGAAGTTCCTGCTGCTCCAGTATCTTTTTCTCCTGCTCCTCAATCTCCACTTTCTGTGAGTCTATGATGATCTTTTGCTCTGCCGTTACTACTTTCTCCTCCTCAAGGGCAACCTCGGTCACCTTGAACAGTTCTTCCCAGTCTTCCCTTGTTTTCACTGCAGAAAAAAGAAATAGTTCGCTGACATGGAGTCCCTCTTCATTCAGTTTTTCCTCATTCACCTCGAAGCGTGGCTGACCTTCAAAAACTACGAAATTCAGCATTCCTTCATTGAATTCATAACCCTCGCCAATGACCAGCGTGTTGTTTCCATGAGTCCGGTTCAGGACAGATTTCATATTAAAACCCTGATCCCTGTTAACATACAGAACATGGCATTTTTCGATGTCCTCAAGTCCCGGGTACTGGAAGATCTTTATGGGTTTTTCCTGGATGAATTCCCTTGCTTTTGCCATCTCGTAAAGCTCCATTACAAAATCACCGTCCTTTCCGAGGACGGAGATCTTGAAATCGGCGTGGGACTGTATGTCATCATCGTATTTTACATATCTGGATATATCCAGTATGTAAAGCGCGCGTGTTGAATTATCCCAGACGACCTCCTGTGACCACAGGGATCCTGTCTGAAGCAACATCAGGCAAGTCAACAATGAAAACAGTCCGGGTTTCATAAAGTAATTATATCTTTTGTTTACGTATACACAAACGGGAATGTTTTAATCCACATCCTTTGCGCAGCGGAACCCTACGTTCATATCCACCCAGTAGGGTCTGAGGCTCTGTCTGAACCAGCATGAATTACAGCCAACACCCGATCGCCAGCCTCCTCCGCGTATAACCCTGCGTTTACCGTACATTGGTCCCATGGGATTATCTTCCGGTGATTCCAGGTAATAATCTTTGGCATAAAAATCATATACCCACTCCACCACATTACCTGCCATGTCATGCAGCCCGTAGCCGTTGGCTGGGAATGATCCTACAGCCAGGGCATGTCCGTATGTTCCGTAGTAATTGACAAGCGTCGAATCAACTTCATCACCGTTGGGATAATTTTTCTGTTCGAGTCCCCCGCGGGCCGCATATTCCCATTCAGCCTCTGTCGGAAGCCTCTTTCCTGCCCACTCGGCGAACTTGGCGGCATCTGCCCATGCCACACCGCAAACGGGATAATCCGGGAATTTCAGTCCACTGCAAAAATCATCCATCCCCCAGAATTCGGGAAGTGAATGTCCCGTTTCCATGCAAAATTCATAATACAGTGCATTGCTGACTTCGAATTTATCGATGTAGAATGAATCAACAATTACCTGGTGTGCAGCATTGTCGACATACCTGGATCCGGGATTGGGTTCTTTCCCCATAATAAAGGACCCGCCGGGTATCAGTACCATTTCCTGCTGAACAGAAGGTTGGGGGTATTCTGATTCCTGTTTTGAACCTGTCTGGCTGCAGCCTGCCATTAGAATGGCCAGAAGTACGAGGCCCGGGATAATAGATTTCATTTCGGTTTAGAGTTTTAAGGGATTAATGATTCATTTAAATTCCTCGAATTTGATCCTGGCCCTGAAAGCCGGGTTCTGGTCTAGGGTACGGATCCCTTCGTAATAATCGAAGGGATCATCAACGGAACGGTTCCTGATCCTTATCTCCACTTCTTCTCCGAACCGTGTCTCAAGTTGGTAATTGATCTGGAATTCCTGGACATTACCGTTTTTATAAGTCCCCTCGTCATAGCAGTCCTGTATCCACTCGATGTATTTAAGTGCATTCACATGCTGGTTGATATCCAGGTCCGAGTATCTTGCTGTTACAGGCTTTATATGGTCTGGTTCAGAGATCCCGGGAAGCTTGTCCGGAACATTTTCTATGGCATGCAGGTCTCCCACATCATATTCCTGGAAATTGTCCGAGGCTTCCAGCTTTTTCGGCTTTCCCGTATTCCCGTCCAGGATCAGCCATGCAGTTGTAGCCGAGGCAAGCAGGCGCTCATCCTCTGTGAACATCTGGTAATCGCGAAGGAAAAACAGCCTGTTTACTCCCTTGTGCCAGGTTTTGATTATGACGGCTTGGTTCATTACGGGATACAAATACATAATTACATGGAACCTGGACAGCACCCAGTATATGTTGTTCTGTTTCAGATCATCGTAACCAAAGCCGTGAAGAATGAACTCCTGCGCTTTCCAGTAACATGCTGGCAAGGGTATAGAATTTAGCCTGCCCGTTGAGGCTGACAAAGTATGCAGGGATCCGGTTTTCAATGCGAAGGACCAGGTCCGATTCAGTGTAGTTCATGGTAAGTGCTGAATGATTTCATGAAATTACGATTCTTTTCGGAAAATACTCAGACAAAAGCCCTATTCATCAACATCATCCCTGTTGACCGAGTCCGGGGAAAATGCCGGAATACAGACCGCAAAATATTCTGCACCACCGGTCTCAGGAGAACTGTATCTGACCCATTCCCCTTTGCCGACCATTATTGCCTGTCCGGCATGCACAAAAAAAACATCCTTCAGCGTCTCGACCTTCAGGGTACCGCCCGTGACAATGGTATACTCATCGAATTCAGGGGTCTGTCCCTGCTCTTTCCAGCCGGCGGGACTTCTCATGCGGGCAATACTGATATCCGGGGTGTTGGAATTTATCCTTCCGAAATACTCTTCGATCGTTTTGGGGATATTCCCGACTGCCTGGATTTTGCCGGGGGACTGTATTAATTTTATCATGACAAGGGTTTGCCTCAAAAATAGGTAAAAATGAACAGCATGCTTATATTTATCATAAGATGAATATACTGTTTATCCTGGTCGAACCGGCTGTACCCGGGAATGTGGGTGCGGCTGCAAGAGCCATTAAAACAATGGGATTCAGTCAGTTGAGGCTGGTTAATCCATGCGACTATTTAAGTATGGAAGCAAAAATACTGGCCCATGCTTCAACGGAAATCCTGGAGGGCGCAGAAGTATTCCAGACGCTGGATGAGGCATTGAAGGATCTTGATCTCAGCATCGCAAGCACAGCAAAGGTAAAAGATGCAAGACTTGAATATCACAGGAATACCGAATTGCCGGACATCATTAAAGCAAAAGGAAAAGCCGTGAAAAGGACCGGCGTCGTATTCGGCCGCGAGAAATACGGCTTGAGCAACGATGAGATCCGCATGTGCGATATGGCTTCCTCCATTCCCCTGAAACAGTCCTATCCATCCCTGAACCTGTCACAGGCTGTCATGCTTTATGCTTACACACTGGCAGAACTGGCCGGGAACAGGAAGGAACAAAAACCGCCGGGCCGGGATGAAAATGAATTCAGAACGATGATGGAAAGGTCGAAAGAACTTCTGAGGAGAATAGAAGCGGACCGCAACCCGGCGCTCTATAACCGGATACTTGAAAGAATAGCTCTTCTGGGGGAGGAAGATATTCACCTCCTGCTTTCCGTCCTGGCAAAGATCAGGTAATAAAATGCAGCATTACGCCTGCAACGTCGTCTTTTAATTCTGCGATGTAACTTTTACAGGTAAGGAACGTCTTTTATATGCCAAATAAAACTAAATCTGAAATC
>CBFDEE010000167.1:0-6157 GCA_965603745.1 uncultured Bacteroides sp.
CCGGGTGGATATGAGCGAGTATATGGAAAAATTCTCCGTGTCCCGCCTGGTTGGAGCACCCCCGGGATACATCGGCTATGAGGAAGGCGGACAGCTGACCGAGAAGGTCCGCCGGAAACCCTATGCGGTCGTATTGCTCGATGAGATCGAAAAGGCACATCCCGATGTGTTCCATATCCTTCTCCAGGTCATGGACGAGGGCCAGCTTACCGACAGCCTCGGGCGGCGGGTTGACTTCCGGAATACCATCGTCATCATGACATCCAATATCGGGACAAGGCAGCTTAAGGATTTCGGCCAGGGGGTCGGCTTCACCACCAAGGCCAAACAGGATGCAACCAACGAATACGCCAAAACTGTTATCCACAAAGCCCTGAAAAATGCATTTGCACCGGAATTTCTGAACCGGATCGATGACGTCGTTCTGTTCAATGCACTAACGCGCAATGATCTTCACAAGATCATCGACATCGAGCTCGGGGGACTGTATGAAAGGATCAGCGGGCTTGGATACCAGATCAAGATCAGCCCCGCTGCCAAGGACTTCATCACCGAGAAGGGGTACGATGTACAGTACGGTGCAAGACCTCTTAAGCGTGCCATACAGAAATACCTGGAAGATCCCATGGCCGAAGTGATCATATCTGCCGATATCACAGAGGGGGATGTTATCAACGTCAGCTTCGACAGCAAGAAGGAAGAGATCACCATCAAGGCCCAGAAGCCCGGAAACAAAAAAGCCCTGCCCAAAAAGGAGGATAAGGCTGATAAAGTTGACAAGACAAACAAGGCCGACAAGGCATAACCCTCCGAATATACTTTGCCCTGCCCCCGCTGTGTTTCCGCTCCCCAATAAGTCTTTCAGACCGGTGACCCGCCATGTTGCAGGATCCACCCTGTTACAAGACCCGCCAGTTAATACCGGTAAAAACTTCCTTATGTTACCGCAAACCCGTACAGATCGAATTCACTGGCTTCCGTGATGTGGACGTCCACGAAGCTTCCCGTTGCCAGTTCTGTGCCCGATTGGAACAGTACTTCGTTATCTATCTCAGGCGAGTCTGATTCAGTTCTCCCGATGAAATATTCACCCTCATTGCGGTCAATGATAACACGGAGTATCTTGCCTACCTTTTCCTCGTTGATTTCCAGGGATATAGATTGCTGCACCTGCATGATTTCTTCAAGGCGGGACTTCTTTACTTCTTCCGGGACCGTGTCTTCAAGGTTTTCAGCACCCCAGGTACCTTCCTCCTCGGAATAAGCAAACACCCCAAGTCTCTCAAAACGTGCATGTTGTACAAAATCAACCAGTTCCGTGTGTTCCTTCTCCTCTTCGCCCGGGTGGCCGGTTAGCAGGGTTGTCCGAAGAGCCGCTTCCGGAACCGTATTGCGGATCCTATCCAGCAATTCCAGGCTGCCTTTACGATCTATCCCCCTGTGCATGCCGGCAAGCACCGGATCCGAGATATGCTGGAAGGGGATATCGAGGTAATTGCAGATATTCGGGTAATTGCGTATCTGCTGCAGTATTTCATCCGGGAAGGAAGCCGGGTAAGCGTAATGGAGCCGGATCCAGGGGAGTCCACCGATGCCTGCCAGTGCATCCAGGAGCCGCGGCAATTCCTGCCCGCCGTACAGGTCTTTCCCGTAAGCTGTCAGGTCCTGTGCGATCAGGATGATCTCGCGGACACCCCGATCTGCCAGCAGACCCGCCTCGGCAGTAATCTCTTCCACGGTCCTCGATTTCTGTTTCCCGCGTATAAGGGGAATGGCGCAGAAGGAACATTTACGGTCGCATCCTTCGGATATTTTCAGGTACGCATAGTGGGAAGGTGTACCCAGGAGCCTCTCTCCCACCAGCTCCTTCCTGAAATTCCCGCCAAGGCTGGCGATGATCTGCCTGATGTCATTCACCCCGAAATACCTGTCCACCTCGGGTATCTCCTTCTGCAGGTCTTTTTTATACCTCTCGGAAAGGCACCCCATTACGTAAACCGCATCAAGTGCACCCTCTTCCTTTGCACGGATATGTCCAAGAATGGTATCGATGGATTCCTCCTTGGCATCCTGTATAAATCCACAGGTGTTGATAATCACGGTACGGGCGTCAGTGTCCACCGCATCGTGGACCACCTCGATCCCCTGGGCATCGATCTGCTTCATAAGGATCTCGGAATCGACCAGGTTCTTGGGACAACCCAGGGTAACTACATTTATTTTATTCCGTTTTCTCTTCAATATTTTTCCTTATCAATCTCAGCGCTGTATAGGGCGAATCAGGGGTGAACCTGAATTGTCCCGGATTTACAGTTCTTTGCTCAATAATCTGCATATTCCATGTGTCGATTATGTCCAAATGATAATCAGACTCACCGGCCAGGTTAACTTCCAGGGCGATATCCGCATCCGCAACATATACAAGATAGTACTCACCAGCTTTGGAGAAGATATGAATGATGTTATTTCGGTTTTCCTTATCCCCCGAAAACACAATCTCCGGGATCATCTCCTTCACAGGTGCCTCTTCCATGACCGATCTGAAGAACCGGATCCTTTCAGGGCTTGTTCCCGGCAGATTTCCTCCTTTGGCCCACCAGCGGACTTCTGTCGAATCATCCGCCGTGTTAAGGTAGGTATCCCCGTGGGTCCCGTATCCACCGCTTAGTCCCGCCATCCAGAAATAACTTGACATTTCCTCTGCGCTTAAGCTTCCCCAGCCGCTTGGAACATCTCCTTCATAGCGCATTTCATCGAATAATAATGGTTTTTGATACTGCTTTCTCCATTCAACCGCATTGTAGAACTGCGAGGTTTGAGTACTAACATGTGTTATCCATGGCCGGGAGTGATCATAAAAATGATCCTCTGAACCATGCCAGTTATGAATTCCTATAAATCGATGGTGGGGATCCTCATTATTGATCAAAGTGCCGATTCCTTCCCAGTCGATTGAATCCTTGATTCTCGGAACATCCCACTCGTTTGCGAGTGACCACCACACATTCCTGTACGCTGAAAGCCTGGCAATCATGTATCTCACATATCTTTCATTCATCTCCTTCCCCATCTTGCTGTAACCCCAGTGATCGTAAGGGTGAAATAGTATTACATCGGCCTGGATACCCATCTCCCCCAGCTGCCTGACCCTCAGGTCGAAATTCTGAAAGAACTCATAATTAGGCTTTGTGAGATCATTCTGTTCACCCTCCCTTTTAAAGGGATACATCCATGGCTCGGTGTTATTCCCGTATCTGTAGGATTTCGGAAAAAAACACATCCTCATTTTATTGAAGGGGGCCCCTGCAAGAGTTTCAATGGTCTTTGACTGAATACTCTGTTTGACACTTGTCCATTGATATGATGTTGTGCCAATGGAATAGAAAGGCGTTCCGTCTGCATACTCCAGGTAGAATGTATCTACAATTTTAAGGGGTCCATGGTTATCGCCCGTTGCGGCGATACAATGAAATTTGCCATTTATATCGGAGAGATCAGCTGAATTGCTTTTGGTCAGGTATGTCCATTCCCCCTGGCTTGCAGGTGAAAACCGGATCCTGTAAATCCCGTTCCCGTCATAAAAACCGGGAACAGTGATATTGTTCCTGCCATTGCCGAAAACGGCATTTAAATCAACATTAATGAAAGGATCACCCCCTGAGGGGCCTTCGAGTGCAAGTTCAAATACATTCCATTGCTCGATTTCCTGAATCTTTTCCATTTCTGAACAGGAAACAGCAAAAAGGAAAACAAGAATAAGATACTGGGCTTTAATTTGCATAATATTTGGTTTTAGGTGAAAAAATACAAACAATATTGCGACTGTTAATCCGGGGAATGTGCCAGGGATCAGCTCCCGAAAAGAGAATCGACAAACTCTTCCCGGTCAAAAACCTGCAGGTCCTGCATCTTCTCTCCTATCCCGATGTATTTGACAGGTACCTTTAACTGGTCGGAGATCCCTATCACAACCCCACCCTTGGCGGTACCGTCCAGCTTGGTCAGGGCCAGTGCATTCACTTCGGTGGCTGCAGTGAACTGCTTTGCCTGTTCGAATGCGTTCTGCCCCGTTGAACCGTCCAGGATCAGCAGGATCTCATGCGGAGCATCCGGGATCAGCTTGGTCATGACTCGCTTGATCTTCGTGAGCTCGTTCATCAGGTTTGCTTTATTATGAAGGCGGCCTGCTGTGTCAATGATGACAACATCCACCTCATTCGCCTGAGCCGAGGAAAGTGTATCAAAGGCTACAGAAGCAGGATCGGATCCCATCTCCTGCTTTATGATCTCAACCCCTACCCGGTCCGCCCAGATCGACAGCTGGTCCACCGCCGCTGCCCGGAAAGTATCTGCGGCTCCCATGTATACCTTCTTGCCTGCCTGCTTGAAATGCCAGGCCAGTTTCCCGATCGTGGTGGTCTTCCCCACTCCGTTCACGCCGACAACCATAATGACATAGGGTTTGGCCGGGAGGGGATCGGAAAAGGAAAACTCGGCGCCGGAGCCTTCATGCTCTGCCAGGAGGCCGGCGATCTCCTCTTTCAGGATCACATTCAGTTCTTCCGTTCCCATGTACTTTTCCCTCGCTACGCGGCTTTCGATACGTTCGATGATATTCAGTGTGGTATCAACTCCGACATCCGAGGTAATCAGGACTTCCTCCAGGTTGTCCAGCACCTCATCATCCACACGGGATTTTCCCACGACAGCCCTGGACAGCTTTTTAAAAACGCTATCCTTGGTTTTTTCGAGTCCTCTGTTCAGAGACTCCTTTTTTTCCCTCGAAAAAATTCCCATTTCCCTCTATCTGTGAGATTTCGTATCCTGAAGATACTAAAAAAGCTTTCCCTTATGAAGAAAGCTTTTCTGAGTAAGTGAAGTATTATATTAACTCTAACTCTTATCCTTGTTGAAGAAGTCGTTGATGTGATCATTGTGTACAACTTCTTCATCGAAGATATATGCACCGGTTTCAGGAGATTTCACCATGCGTATGCACTTGGTAAAATTCTTACCGACGCCGCTCTGTAATGTTGCAACTACTTTCTTTGCCATGATGCCTTATTTTATTTCCCTGTGAATGGTGTACCTTCTCAGGATGGGATTGTACTTCTTCATTTCAAGCCGGTCGGGCGTATTCTTCCTGTTCTTGGTGGTTATGTACCGGGATGTCCCGGGCATACCGCTGTCCTTGTGCTCTGTGCACTCAAGGATCACCTGTACTCTGTTTCCTTTCTTAGCCATCTCGCTTCAGCTTATATATTAGTAACTCTTCAGGTAACCTTTTTCCTTGGCCTCTTCCAGGGCTATCTTCAGGCCCTTCTTATTTATTAAGCGTATACCGGAGGCAGAAACCCGGAGCTTGACCCAGCGGTCTTCTTCGACAAGGTAAAAACGCTTATCGAAAAGATTGGGGTAAAATTTCCTGCGGGTACGTCTCTTCGAATGAGAAACATTATTCCCTACGATCACCTTCTTCCCTGTAATCTGACAAACTCTCGCCATTATTCTTTTGATTTATATACCCATCTTAAAAAACGAACGCAAAGAAACCTAAAATTCTTTAATTAATCAAGCCTTTTATTAACTATTTATTGTTGATAATTAAGTTCCCCGGCGTATTGAATTCCCCGGCTCAGGAGGTCGTGTGACAAACTTGCATAAGTCCTTGATTAGCATAAATCTATTTCATATATTAGTTTTTGTATCAATATTGATACAGAAAACCTTAAACCTTTAACTATGTTCCCTTTAATTTTAGAAAGAAACTCTCATTTTCTGACCTTCACTTTTATTCTCTCCGTGATGCTGATATTCCAGTCATGTGTCACGGAACCGGCCGGGCCTACCGCAGAGGAGGCTGAAAAAGCCGTTATTGAAAAGGAGACCGAGGCACTGGATAACTGGTCTGCCGGAAATCCCAAGGAATTTGGAGTAAATGCAGCCGATGACATCACCTACATGGATGACATTGGTGCCGCAAACAGGTTAAGTGGTTTAGAGGCATGCAACGAATATTTCACCTCCCTTGACGGGATGATCCCACCGCACGATTACAAAATTGTGGATCCTAAAGTCCAGGTATACGGAAATATTGCAATCCTCACATTCCAGTACCATAGTTCTGTGGACGGACAGGCGGGTCAGCCCTGGAAGG
>CBFDEE010000168.1:0-6152 GCA_965603745.1 uncultured Bacteroides sp.
CAATGATCCCGACCGGATTATAATTATATTCAAATCCTTCCAGTACCTCCCTGAATTTCCAGTCCCCTTTTGAAAGGTCCGCCACGAGTATGGCATTTCCGCTGGTACTCTCGAAAGTATACAGGATCAGGTAGCTGCTTCCGCGTGAAATGAGGGGAATATATGTAAGGTCATTACGCCCGGGATTGAAGTACACCATTCTGTCCTCCGACTGGTCCGTGCCTATCTTATGATAAAACACTTTGTTATTCAGGTTCTTTCCGGATAGTTCCTCTCCTTCTCCAGGTTCTTCGAAGCGGCTGTAGAAAAAGCCGTCCCTGTACCATGCAGCAGATGCGAACTTCGTCCACATAACGTGATCCTTAAGGTCCTCCCCGGTTTCCATGTCCCGCACATAGATCTCCTGCCAGTCGCTTCCGGCCCTGGCCACTCCATAGGCGGCATATTTGCTGTCATCGGAAAGTTTAACACTGGTAACCGCTACGGTTCCGTCCTCAGACAGGGCATTCGGATCAATAAAAACCCGGGGCTCGTCATCAATATCCTCCATTATGTAAAACACATCCTGGTTCTGCAGTCCATCGTTCTTTTCAATGAAATAGTATTCCCCCTCCTTCCAGGGAGCGGAGGACTTCGGGTAATTGATCAGTTCGGTGAGCCTCTCCTTCACTTTTTCCCGATAAGGTATCTTTTCAAGGTAAGCGAAAGTCACTTCATTCTGGGCCGCAACCCATGTCTCCGTTTCAGGTGAACGGTCATCTTCTAGCCATCGGTAGGGATCCGGTACGAGGGTGCCGAAGTAATTATCCACCGTATCCGTCTTGCGGGTTTCAGGGTATTCGAATTTCTGCTGTGTACATGCAATTAATGAAGACATGGCCAGGACGATTAATAGTTTTTTCATTTTCTCAGGTTTTGGGGTATTCCGTGAGTTTAAAGATACAAAAAAGGCCGCCCGGATGGAATCGGAGCGGCCTGTTCGTATAGAATATATAATTTGAACTGGCTGTTCGGGTTTTGATTCGATACTATGTCCTGATATTCAGAGATTTCCTGCTTATTCGGGCTTTCTTTCACGGTGCTGAGTCCTGTGCTGGCCCCGGTCGTTCCTCTGGTCATCGGTGCGTTCCGGCCTTGGTTTAAGGGCCTTGCGGGAAAGTTTCAGGTTGCCGTTCTTCTGGTCGATATCGATCAGCTTCACTTCCAGTTCATCCCCTACCCTGACCTCATCTTCCATTTTCTCGACCCTTCTCCAGTCCCATTCGGAAATGTGAAGGAGTCCCTCTCTGTTCGGCATGATCTCAACAAAACAACCAAAGGAAACAACCCCTTTGACCTTGCCCTTATAGGTTTCACCAACTTCGGGTTCCTGGACGATCTCGTTGATCTTTGCCAGGGCAGCTTCGATAGCATCCTTATTATTGGCAAATATATCAATCACCCCTTTATTGTCAATCTCCTCAAGTACGATGGTTGCACCGGTTTCCGCCTGGATACCCTGGATAATCTTACCACCGGGACCAATAACCGCACCAATCAGGTCCTTATTAATGCTGATCTGAACAACCCTGGGTACATGAGGTTTGAAATCTTCATTAGGTTCGGCGATAACTTCCGTCATCTTGTCAAGGATATGCAATCTTCCTTTGCGAGCCTGTTCCAAAGCTTCTTCGAGAATTTCGTAAGGCAGCCCGTCTACCTTGATATCCATCTGAGTGGCTGTGATACCATCGCGTGTTCCGGCCACTTTAAAGTCCATATCACCCAGGTGGTCCTCATCTCCTAGAATATCGGAAAGTATAGCATATTTCTTTGAACCGGACTCGGTGATCAGTCCCATAGCAATACCTGAAACAGGCTTGCTGATCTTGATACCGCAATCCATCAGGGCAAGGCATCCGGCACAGACAGTAGCCATGGATGACGATCCGTTGGATTCAAGGATATCTGAAACGATCCTGACGGCATACGGATTTTCTTCACCCATGGGAATTACCTTTTTCAGTGCACGATGCGCCAGGTTCCCGTGTCCGACTTCCCGGCGGCTTATTCCTCGGGTGGGGCGTGCATCACCGGTTGAAAAGGGCGGGAAATTATAATGCAGGGTGAACTTATCCGTTCCCTGGATCAGCACCTCGTCAATCATCTTCATATCCATCTTGTTGCCCAGCGTCACGGAAGTAAGTGACTGGGTCTCCCCCCTGGTAAATACTGCCGAGCCGTGAGCGGCGGGCAGGTAGTCAACTTCGCACCAGATATCCCGGATCTCGTCGGTTTTCCTGCCGTCAACCCTTTTCCCCTTGTCAAGGATAAGGTCACGGAGGGCCTTCTTCTCCACATCGTGGAAATAGCGGCCGAACATCATTCCCTTAACAGCGGCGTCTTCATCATCCTCGCTGATCATTGCTGCCATGAGTTCATCCTTAACTTCAGCGATCTGATCCCGTCTCTCATGCTTTGAAACTCCGGATGCAGCAATTTTAAAAACTTTGTCGTATGCCTGCTTCTCGATCTCTGCCTTCATGGCATCGTCGTTGGTCTCATGATTGTAGCTGCGCTTCTCCTCTTTTCCTGTTTCCTTTTGAAGTTCAAGCTGGACCTTACAATGCTTTTTAATCTCTTCATGTGCGAACTTTATGGCCTCCAGCATATCTGCTTCAGGAACCTCATTCATTTCTCCCTCAACCATCATGATATTATCCATGGTCGCACCAACGATAATATCAATATCCGCAGATTCGAGCTGTGTGAAGGTGGGATTGATAATGAATTTTCCATCCACCCGGGCAACCCTGGCTTCTGATATGGGTCCGTTGAACGGGATGTCTGAAACAGCCATGGCGGCTGAAGCGGCCAGTCCGGCCAGTGCGTCAGGCATAATATCAGCCTCGGCTGAGAACAGGGTAACATTAACAAAGGTCTCGGCATGGTAATTATCCGGGAACAACGGTCTGAGGGCTCTGTCAACGAGCCTTGAAATCAATATTTCGTAATCGCCAGGCCGGGTTTCTCTCTTCAGGAATCCTCCCGGGAACCTCCCGGCTGCGGCAAATTTTTCTTTATATTCTACTGACAGGGGCATAAAATCCACATCCTCGCGTGCATCCTGAGCGGATACAACGGTTGCGAGCAGTATGGTTTTGCCCATTTGTACGACAACCGCTCCGTCGGCCTGCTTGGCCAGTTTCCCGGTCTCGATCGTAATATTTCTTCCATCACCCAGATCGATTGTCTTCTTAATAACCTTTAACATCTTCTTCCAACTTAATTGCTTATTTAATAACGTTTCTTATAAATACGAAAAAAGGCAATTTCAGGAATTGCCTTTTTCAGTTTTTTGGGATTTACTTTCTTAGTTTCAGTGACTTGATGATTGCCCGGTACCTCTCAATATCCCGGTCTTTCAGGTAGTTTAACAGCCTCCTGCGCTTACCGACCAGTTTAACCAGGGCTCTCTGGGTACCGTAATCTTTCGTATTATTTTTAAGATGTTCGGTCAGGTGAGCTATCCTGTATGAAAACAAAGCAATCTGGCCTTCTGCAGACCCCGTGTTTTCTGCTGTTTTGCCGAACTTCTTGAAAAATTCTTTCTTCTTCTCTGATGTTAAGTACATACCTGTTTTTTTGAATAATCAGTCCTTTTCTGAAAATGAATTGCAAAAATATCTAATTTTTTTAATATAGCAACAAAAAAAAGGCAAAAAGTTTAAATCGGAGCAATGCCAGTATGCCGCTGATTAATAAGAACTTATGAATACTCTGTGGTTTGGGGGGCAGGAAGCCCGGCTTTGCTCTGATCCGGAGAGGTATTTATTATATCACCGCTCCGTCATAAACAGGCTCTGCAGCTGCCTGATCTGGTCGACAGTACCCAGGACAAATAACTGGTCGGAACAGGACAGTTTCACCTCCGAAGAAGGGTTGATTATATAAGAGCGGTCGGATTTCCGCAGTCCCACAATATTTGCCCCGCTTGTGTTGCAATCCCAGAGTTCCTTTATTTCCTTGCCTTCAAAACAATTTGCCAGTTTGTCCAGGCTCAGTTCCTCAAGGAACACGGAACCCGGTTCCTGCAGCATCATGTAATCTAAAAATTCAACGACATCGGGCTGCGTGACAAGTTTCGCCATCTGCTGTCCCCCGACCATATCCGGCATGATCACGTTTGTGGCACCCGCACGTTTCAGTTTGATATCGCTGTTCTCATTCGAAGCACGTGAAATGATGGTCATTTCGGAATTGATCTCCTTGGCTGTAAGGACCACGTACAGATTATCGGCATCGACAGGCAGGGTGGTGATCATGGCCCGCGCATCCAGGATGCCTGCATGGTGCAGGATATCGTCCTGGGTGGCATCCCCTTCGATGTAAAGGATATCTTCGGAATCTCTGAGGGATTCAACGATCTCTGCATTGTTTTCGATCACGATGAAAGGCACGTTATGGAGTTTCAGGTCAAGGGCAGCCTGGCTGCCGTTCCTGCCGTACCCGCATATGATCACATGCTTGCTTAATTTTTTCACGTTCTTTCTTACCTTACGGTCCCTGTAATAATTGCCGATCACCCCGTCTATGATGTATCTGGACATGGTGGTAACGGCGTATACAAAGATACCAAAACTGATCACAATCAGAAAGCTGGTGAACCACATACCGAGATCACTCAGCGGTTCCACTTCCTGAAAGCCTACCGTGGCAATGGTGATGATGGTCATATACACCGCCTCGGTGAAATTCAACCTTTCGATAGAGGTATAGCCGATCACCCCTATCAGCATGACGATAAAAAGCAGGCCGAAGGCAATAATGACCGACCATTTGGCCTCACTTCTTCGCTTGGGACGGGTGGATAATCTGGCTTCCGGCATAACAGGACAAACAACTCTTAAATTTACAGTATTTATTTGTCATAGCAGCCAGGCAGTTGAAAATTGGTCAGGTTTTATCGCCGCACGTGATCCTGGATGATCCTGCTTCCGATATAACAGGACAGGCAGCTTCTGGTCCGGCAGTATTTTTTAGTTAGCTGAAGCAGGGCCTGGCTGGAAAAACCATCGGGAACATCCAGCCCCAGTCCTTTCCACATCCGGATTATCCGGTTATCCTCCGCCGGGATCCTGTGCAGAACATCCGCAAGATCCTGCCCGGGATCCATCCCCGGCATATCCACCCTTCTGCTGTCCAGCTTCCTGTATGCGAACAATACCGGCAGTATAGCATTGATCAGAAGACCAATGAGTCTGTTTTGGCCAATATTTTTCTCCCTTGCGGGACTGACACGGCCGAAGCGGTAATGGCTGGTCCAGTACTCCGATGCTTTGATCTCCATCTTCATTACAAAGTCCACCGGGTCATCACACTCTATCAATTCCCCCATCAAATCCGGGTATTTATCGAGGGAACAGGCCAGTTGAGCAATTCTGATCGTTGGAAAGTTATCCGGCCTCAGCCGCAGGTATTTCCACAGGAAGCCATCCATGGATTCCAGTACAATTTCACTCTGCAGGAATCCATAATGATCCTGCAATTCCCTGAAATAGGGGCATTCATAATTGCCGGATAACATTCCGGCCTGTCCGAAAAGAAGGGCTTCTTTGGAAATTAATGACGGACAGTTCTTCATTATCTGTTTCCTCGGAACCAACCGGGCCAGTATCTCGAAGGGATCTGCATTGGTATTCTGTCCGAATCCCCGGGCAAGTGCCCGATAAAGCACCTCGTCCCAGTCCCCCGCAACCTCTCCCAGCCAGGACCGGATCTGGGAAACCCTGTTCTCAAGCCGTTCCACAATGAGTCGCTCCATCCAGATACAGATCCTTACCGGATCTATGTTATGGAGGCTTCTCCAGCAGGGGATGAAATCAGGAGCTTCCAGCAGGAGTTCACATTGCCTGCGGATCTCCGGGGCGATTTCCATCTTTACGGTCCGGATCTCCCGTCCGCGTGAGTTGCAGGCCTGGCAATCCGGATTGGTAACGACGTGGAGGATCACATTGTCGAATGCCGGATCAAGATGGTGCCCGTGCTGATACCAGTCCGACGCCATCCTGTGGATCTCCACATTTCCCGCCCAGAGAATTCCCTCAGAATAAATCCGTGCATTGAAAAAGTCCGGCCCGGAATCCCGGTTATGGAGTCCCGTGTCAATTAGT
>CBFDEE010000169.1:0-6149 GCA_965603745.1 uncultured Bacteroides sp.
AGATGAGAATAGAAGAAGCTGCCGCCCGCAAGCAGGCACGTATATATTCAGTAAAGGATACCATCGACGGTGTCAACAAATACCGGCTTGGCAAGGAAGACCCGATTGATATCCTCGAGGTGGATAATACGGCGGTCCGGGAAGCACAGGTCAACAGGCTGAAAAAACTCAGGGCTGAAAGGAACGCTGCTGAAGTGCAGGAGGTACTGGATAAGATGACGGAGGCGGCCAGGAACGGCAGCGGAAACCTGCTGGAATTATCCGTGGAAGCTGCAAAAAAGCGCGCCACCCTGGGTGAAATATCCGATGCCCTGGAAAAGGTTTACGGCCGCTACAAGGCTGTCATCCGCTCGATATCAGGAATCTATTCGGCCGAATCAACAAAGGACAAAGCCTTCCAGGAAGCACGGAAAATGGCATCCGAATTTGCCGGCATGGAGGGCCGGCAGCCCAGGATCATGATCGCAAAAATGGGACAGGACGGACATGACCGGGGGGCAAAGGTGGTTTCCACCGGGTATGCCGATATCGGATTCGATGTCGATATTGGTCCCCTGTTCCAAACCCCGGCCGAAGCTGCCCGCCAGGCAGCAGAGAATGATGTACATGTGCTGGGCGTATCCAGCCTTGCCGGAGGGCATAAAACCCTGGTCCCCCAGGTAATCGGGGAACTCAACAAACTCGGCCGCGAGGATATCATGGTCATTGCCGGAGGCGTCATTCCACACCAGGATTATGATGAACTCTATAAAGCCGGCGTTATAGGTATTTTCGGTCCGGGCACATCCATCCCCCTTGCCGCACAGAAAATCCTTGAAATCTTACTGGAAGGCCTTAAATAAATCCTTCATTCAGCCCAAAATGGTCCGACGGCAGCAAGATTTGCAGATTAATCACTTAATTACTTCTCAGGGGCTTGATGTAAACCGCCGTGTTTTATATCTTTGATAGATCACATCCAAACCAATCAATCATGGAAGAAGTTAAGACTAACGCCGGTCAGGGCCTGGGAATAGCCGGCCTGATCATGGGAATTGTCGCCATCCTGCTGGCTATCATCCCCTGTGTTTCTGTACTGGGACTCATACTTGGCATTACGGGCATTATCCTTAGCGCGATCGGATTATCGCAGGCAACAAAATCAAACGGTGTCAAGGGCATGCCCACGGCCGGCCTGGTCGTATCGATCATTGGCACATGCATAGCCATGGTCTGGATACTGTTTATTGCCCGGATAGCCACTGAAGGAGGGAAATGGTGGTCCAGGGAAGGGGTTCATATTATGGAAGACATCCATGAAGAATTTGGCGAAGACCTGGAAAATGCCTTTGAGGATATCGGTGAGGAACTCGAGGAACTGGGTGATGAACTTGAAGGGAAACTGGAAAATCTCGAATATGAACTGGAGTGGGAAGAGAAGTGGGGAGAAGAGATCTCCGAGGAGGAATTTGAAGAGGTTCTCGATACTTACGAAAGCCTGATCAATGATTTTATCTTGCTTGTCGGAAAATCCGACGAGGGGGATATCCAGGCTCTGGCGGATTATGTCAAGGTCTCAACCAAGGCGGTTGCCCTGGCAACAAAAATCAAGGCCATTAGTCCCCGGTTTACAGAAGAACAGCGCGAGAAATTCGAGAAACTCCATGAAAAATACGAGGAAATCCTCGATGAGGTGCATGAAGATACCCACGTAGAAGACCCGGCAGAGGAGGGCGGCGAAGACGAGGAGTAAGGCACGAGGGGAAGGATCACGAGTTGACACGTCTGGAAGTCCCCGGGACAGATCTTGAGACAGGACATGGGATCTTAAGACAGGACACGAGAAAGGCCATGAGACAAGGCCTGAGATAATCCACAGGTACTACTACAAGTAACGGAGCCGGAATTATCCCGGCTGTCAGAATCTAGCATTTATTGGCTGAAAAAAAGCCATATCTTATTATAAACTGCATCCTGGCCGGACTGACAGGTTTGATCTTTATCTATTCCGGCCTGTTTTCTTCAGAAAAGGATAATCACCCCGTACCCTCTTTTTACGAGGAGATCACGGGGCAAACCTCTCCTTCGTCGGGACTTTCCAGGGCCTTTTCCGAGATTATCCGGGGGAACCCTGAAACAGCAAGGGAATACAATCCTTACAGTACCCTGATATTTGCCTTCTTCCTTATCCAGTTCCTGCAGCGAATCATGATATCATTCCTTCTGATCAGGGGCAGGATACGGATAAGGCCCCTGCTGTATGCAGACATCATTGTTTCGGCAGGAATGTTCCTGTATTGCTTCAGGGGATTGATTGCCGCGCTGGTCCAGCACGGCAGTATTTAAGGAGCCGGTACAGTGCCTCCATCCGGGAACCCCCGGTCACAGGTCAGAAAATCCAATCGCAACACAGAGATCCGGTCAGCAACCGTACAATCAGATCACAAAGCAGAGTTGCCGCTCCCCTGACATGCCATAACAATTCAATCCAGGATACGTTTACTTATATAAAAGATGTAATCATGAAAACACTTATAACTTTTGTACTAGCATTTACCTTCATCCTCGGGATTTCCGCACAGGATGACCAGAAGCTTTCCAAATCAGAACTCAGAAAGCTCCAGCGCGAGCAGAAGAAAGCAGAACAGGCTGCCCAAAGGGAGGAAATGGCCATGATCACGGATTTTATGATCACCCACCAGCGCTTTGTCCTCGAAGCGGAATATATCAGCAACAAATCCGGGTCACGGGTACCGGTCCAGTCCACCATCAATTTTATCATGCTTGATTCCACGGTTGCGACCGTTCAGCTCGGTTCGGCGATGACTGCCGGGTATAATGGTGTTGGCGGGGCAACCATCGAAGGGAAAATTACAAGTTACAAGTTCTCAAAGATCGGCAAAAAAGGTGATTCGTTCTCGATTTCCATGACCTTCATGTCCTCGCTAGGTATTTACGATATCACCATGATGGTATCTGCCAGCGGCACTTCGGATGCTACCATCCGAGGCAACTGGTCCGGTGCCCTGAGTTACCACGGGAAGATAGTGCCACTGGGCCAGTCCAGGGTCTACAAGGGCCACACGACTTATTAATTACCCCAAGACAGCATACGGGCGATCCTTTGCCACCATATTAGGCGGACGGACGAACTCCATGGTGTTTTCAGGAAGCTGAAGATCCACGACTGATTCCACTGCCTGAGATCAGAAGCCGGTATTGGCGACAGGTTAAATTGCCGGCAAGTCACTGGTAGCATCAGTTGGATCGGTGTACTGTTCACGCACTGACAATATCAGCCAGGTCAAACTGCCGGTCGGGCCGGATGCCCTTGACCGTATCCTTCAGGGTACAGCACTGGGTTTCCAGATCGTGGTAGAAATAATAGATATAATCGTTCTTCAGTGATTCCTTCAGGAAGTCTGATTTCTCCTTCAGGGTAATCAGGGGCTGGGTGTCGTACCCGCAGACCCATGACATGCTGATATTGCCGGCCAGGGGGACCAGGTCGGCAGCATTCACAACCGTCTGACCGTTGTACCGCACCAGCGCGATGGCCTGACCCACCGTATGCCCGTTAAACAATCTCAGTTGCACATTCGGTGTCAGCTCGAAATCCTCCTCGAACAGCTCCAGCTGCCCGCAGTCCATTATCGGGTTCACGTTTTCCTTTAATAGCGAGGCCTTTTCAAGCCTGTTCGGTTTCTGCGCAAGGTCCCACTGGGCGCGGCTCACCCAGTACCGAGCATTCGGGAACGCAGTCCGGTAACCTTCCCCGTCACCAGAAGCCACCACACTTCCCCCGCAGTGGTCGAAGTGCAGGTGGGTCAGCACCATATCCGTTATATCCTCCATGCCAAGCCCCAGCTTGCCCAACGATCCTTCCATGGAATCATCCCCGAACAGGTAATAATAACTGAAGAACTTCTCGTCCTGCTTATCCCCTATTCCGTTATCAAACAGGATCTTCCGATCCCCGTCAACCACCAGCAGGCTGCGCATGGCGATCGCGATCATATTGTTATCGTCGGCTTCGTACTGCTTTTGCCACAGGCTTTTCGGCACGATCCCGAACATCGCCCCTCCGTCAAGTTTCATGTTCCCGCAGGCAACTGTGTAAATCTCCATTACTGTAATTATTTTGCACTAAGATCGCAAAGTTTTTCAAACCGAAACAAATCCACATCCTGATCGTCTTAAAACAGATGTTTTAAACTATATTCGCCTATTCCGCATATTTCAAATCAAACCTTAAACCAGACCCCATGATCCGATCAACCCTTTCCCCCGCCCGGAAATCCCGTTCCATCATTACCTGTATTCTCCCTTCCCTTATCATTTTTAGCGTGCTGCTGGTTTCATGCGGCACCGGCAGCGTAAAAAGACAGGAAAGACAGGCAGGAGAGCCTGTAATCGTGGCCGGGCATCTGCCCGATCTGGTATCCAGGGAGATAAAAACGAAAATCAACGGCCTGGAATACAAAACAACGGCCGATACGGTAGGCAGGTTCCGCATGGTCCTGGACCTGGCGCATCCCTGCTATCCCCGGTTTAAGGGGATCAACACGAACCTGTACCTGGTCCCCGGCGACAGCCTGTACATCACCACCCAAATAAAGTCTTCCGGCAATGAAGACACCGGTGCAGACAGTCCTTTCCGGTTCAGCGGTGGAGAGAGCGGGCTCATCAACACTTACTATGCAGGTGTGGATGCGGAATTACAGGCATTGCTCGACACCGTCGACATAAAGAAGTACTACAGCCAGGAGCCCGTCCCCTATCGTGACCTGAACACCCGGATAATCTCGGACTGGACCGAAACCCTCGATAGGTTCGCTACTGAAAATCCCGGTATCGGCAGGGATTATATCACGCTGGAAAAAGAACGCATCCGCCATTACTGGCTTTACGAGCTGAACGTTTATTTCGATGAAAACAAGGCCTATACGGGCAAAGCACCCGAACTGCCCGATGATTTCTACGATTACCTGGCGACGGTCAGGCTGAACGACACCATGCTTTTCATGTTCCCCGGATATCGGTATTTCCTCTACTCCTGGGTCGACCTGCAGGCACGCCTGGCAGGCAATCCCAGGAAAGGATACAGGGAAACCCACCACCTCCTCGACATCGTAGAGAACAACATTACCGAACCGGTGATCCGGACCGATGTTCTCCAGGAAGTACTGAAAAAGCAGACCAGCCGGATGAAGGTCGACGAAGAGGTCATCGCCCGGGCCGAACGGCTGGGCGCCGGGGAAAAATTCCTGGAAATGATCCGGAAGAATGTGGGGGTGCTTTCATCGCTCACAAGCGGCAATCCCGCACCGGATTTTGAGATCCTCGACCATCAGGGCAATACAAGCAGCTTAAAGGATTTCTCCGGGAAATACCTCCTTATAGATATCTGGTCTACCACATGCAGCCCCTGCATCCGTGAATTCCCCGGGATGGAAGACATCAAACACGAAATGGAAGGCCGCAACCTGGAGATTATCGCCGTATGTTTGTCGAATGAAGACCAGTGGAAAGCCAAAATGCAACAACTCAACCTCCCGGCCGAAGGACAATACCGCGCCGAAAAAGGCTGGAGTTCGCAATTCAGCAAAGACTACCTGAAATTCTCCGGTGTACCTGTATACATCATCATCGATCCCGAAGGGAAGATCGTGACCGCCAGGGCCCCCTACCCTTCCCGGGGACTGAAAGAGCTGCTCGAGGAACTGCCTGTATAATTTCTATCTTTACCCGCGATATGCGGGTTCACTTCATAGCCATCGGCGGAGCAGTCATGCATAACCTGGCCCTGGCCCTGCACCAGAAGGGATACAAGGTGACCGGGTCGGATGACGAGATCTTCGAACCTTCCAGGTCAAGGCTCGCTAACGCTGGACTTCTGCCCGAAACCGAAGGCTGGGACCCTGCCAGGGTCACCCCCGACATCGATGTCGTGATCCTCGGCATGCATGCCCGCGAAGACAATCCCGAGTTGCAAAGGGCCAGGGAGCTTCAACAGCAGCAACAACTCGAAACGGCCAGGCCACCCAAACTCAAAATCCAGTCCTTCCCCGATTTCCTGTACGAGCAGACCCGCGATAAAAAGCGCATTGTTATCGGCGGAAGTCATGGCAAGACCACCATTACCTCTATGGTCATGCATGTGCTCAGAT
>CBFDEE010000170.1:0-6135 GCA_965603745.1 uncultured Bacteroides sp.
ATAAAATAACTCCTGCCGGTCTCGTAGAGTGCATCCGGGATGTAATTGGAGCCCTTGTGTTTTTCCAGTATCTCTGCCATTATACTGATCTTCTCCTTGTATTGTTTCAGGACGCCCAGGGAGATACCCTTCTGGAACAGTGCATAATCAGTGTCCGTTGCCCCGGCGGCAATTGCCTTTTCATAGTTCTCTATAGCCTGGCGGTAGCGGGCATCGATGAAATACATATCGCCGATCCGGTTATACGCGTCTGCCAGGATCCTTTTATTCCTTCCCATGTCCCGTGCCTCATACTGTTTGAACCAGGCCAGTGCTTCCCTGTAATTACCCTTTTTAAACTCTGAATAGCCCAGGTTATAGCAGCAGACGTGGTATTCCTCGAGTTCGGACGCGCCATCGCTTCGCAGGAATTCCTGGTAATGGTTTATGGCTTCGTCGTAATTTTTAAGCCGGTATTGCGATTCCCCTTTCCAGTAAAAGCACAGGGCCCTGAGCGAACGGTCATACTGCCCGTACTGCAGGGAGGCATCAAACTTGTTGCTGGCTTCCATGAAGGACAGGTCATAGAACAATTCGAGTCCCCTGAAGAACGCCACCCTCTGGTAGGATCTTTCGATATCCGGGGTTTTCCTGCGGACCTTCTCCAGGGAGGACAGGGCGGCCCGGTAATTCCGCGTATTCATAAAGGCCAGGATAAGATAATTATAGGCCTCGTCAGCACGCTCCGATGCCGGGTAAAGCGACAGGTACCTCAGGAATCCCTGCACTGCTTCATTAAAAGGGGAAATGGACAGTTCATAGGTGACCACGGCATAATTGAAAAGGGCATCCTCCTTGATGTCCGGGTCAAAATTCATCTTTGATGCGGCTGAAAAAGAGAGCCTGGCCTGGTACTTGTCCCCCAGTTTCACATAGCAGTCCGCCATATGGTACAGTGCACTCTGCGCGAGTTCGTCCCTTCCGAGGGAAACGGCCTTGAAATAGTCCCTCGCCTTTTTATAATCACCGGTCATATAATAGGCAAAACCCATCATATACTTTCCTTCGGGAAGGGTATAGTGCACCCTTTTGTGGTATTCTTCAAGGTACCGGACCGCCTCGGGGTACATATCCTTGTGGAAATAGGCTTCTCCGAGGATCCTTGCCATCTCCGCATAGCG
This sequence comes from uncultured Bacteroides sp., assembly GCA_965603745.1. Taxonomy (GTDB): domain Bacteria; phylum Bacteroidota; class Bacteroidia; order Bacteroidales; family SM23-62; genus SM23-62. The sequence continues at coordinate 1,161 of CBFDEE010000170.1, forward strand.
CTTCTCGGTGACCGATTCCAGCAGGCCTGGTGCATACTTTATCACCTCGTCCCATTTTTTCTGCATGTAATAGATCTGCGTTATATAATACGGGATGATCGGGGAAAAGGTCTCGTCGTCCTTCAGTGACTGGAAGCCCTTCAGTGCCGTTTCGTAGTTTTTCTGCTCGTACTGGATATGGGAATAATAATAGGTTGCGGGGGATGCATACGCGTCCTCAGAATCCAGTATCTCATAAAAGGCGACCCGGGCTTCCTCGTATTTTTTCCGCTGGAACAGGCTGTAGCCTTTCTTGAAATAGTACTCCGCCTTTTCATCCCTTTCCAGGTCCATCGGATCGAGCTGTTCGAACCATCTCAGGCAATTCCCGTACTGCCTGTCCCTGTAAGCCAGCTTTCCCATTGCAAAAACGGCATCGTTGTGCAGGGGACTGTGAGGATGGGTCTTGATAAAGCTGTACAGCATGTACTGCGCATCGTTCTGGAATAATTCAACCGCACAGAGGGCCTGCAGGTACAGGGCTTCCTCTTCCCATAATACGGATGTATTCCCGCTCCCGCCGAGGTATTCATCAAAGCGGTCCATCGCCGCCCCGTATTTCTCCTTCTCATACAGTTTTTTCCCTCGGATAAAGTCCCGGTCCGGATGCACCAGGGAGAGGTTCTTCTGGGCGCAGGCTTGTGGAGGGGGGATTATCCAGGAAAACACCAGTGCAAAAACGGCTATCTTCAGAATCTTCTTGATCATCTTATTCTCTACAGCAATCTAACGGATTTAAAAGTACTTTATTTTGCCTGTAATAATATTGCGGAAAAACGGTAACAACTAACAGACTTATTAACAATTCCGCAGGATTCAAATGATTTTTTAGTCCCCGGGTATGCATTTTTATTTTAATTTTGCCGCATGTCACTGGATGCAATAATTCGTTTCGAAGCTGCGGACATTTTCATCAATGACCACCTGGTGCTCAGCGATGTTAATTTCCAGGTGAACAAGGGAGAGTTCGTATATCTCATCGGAAAGGTCGGAAGCGGCAAGACAAGCCTTATCAAGACGATCAATGCCGAATATCCCCTGGTCAAAGGGGAAGGCTGGGTTTCCGATTTCACCCTGCATGCACTGAAACGCAGGCAGGTCCCTTTCCTGAGGAGGAAACTCGGGATCGTGTTCCAGGATTTCCAGCTCCTTACAGACAGGTCGATTTCGGAAAACCTGGCTTTTGTCCTCAAGGCTACCGGCTGGAAAGAAAGGGCCGATACCGAAAAACGGATCGGAGAAGTGCTGGAGCGTGTGGGGCTGGCAACAAAGGGTTACAAGATGCCGCACCAGCTTTCCGGTGGCGAGCAGCAGCGCGTCGTCATTGCCCGGGCACTGTTAAACGACCCGGAAATACTCCTGGCCGACGAACCGACCGGCAATCTTGATCCCGATACTTCCGACGACATTATGGGCATACTCAGGGATATCAGCCAGAACGGCAGGGCCGTCATGATGGCCACCCATAACTACGGCCTGCTCGAGAAATACCCCGCCCGCACATTTAAGTGCGAGGACGGCAAACTCATTTAAACAAACACCACATCTCCGTCCCCGTCCTGGAACCGTATGGCTGCCGGATCCGGGAGCTGTTTCTTCAGGTCACGGGTAGCAATATATTTCTGGGTCATTTTCCGCCTGGCAAGAAGGGGAAGGGGCCGGAAGTTCTCCATCACCGGGGAATGATATGTCGTAAGGTAGGAAACCCGGTATTCCTGCAGGCAATAGTTCAGTAGACGGGTTAAACCGGGAAGCGCACCGTTCCTGTATGACAGGTAGGGCAGGGTCATTTTCTCGCCGTTCAGTACCATCCACATGAAACCGTTCATCTCACCACCTCTGTCCCTGGTCCTGATATAAATATTCCTGAACCTGGGGGAAACAGAAGAGAAGAAGTATCGGCTGTCTTTTTCCCGGCCGGATTTCACCCAGGGATATGAACTGATCCAGTTAAAATCTTCATGCGTGCGAGCACAGAAGCCGGTATCCCCGTTGGATTCAATGAACGCGAGAGATTCCAGGTCGATTGTTTCCTGTTCCTCGTAATCCAGGTCTTCAAGCTTTTCTCTATTCAGCCTGGTTCTGGCGTCCTGCACGGCATTTAATATGCCGTCAGCCATGCTCAGCAGAAGGCGTGACCTTCGGTATAAGGTACTGCGGCCGCCCAGAAGGCTGGCAGAGGAACTGCGCAGGTGGTACCTGCTGCCTGATCTCTCGCGGTAGATCTCAAAATGGCCGGATTTGTCGTAGACGGCTTTTGATTCCGGGGCAAAATTCGTGAACATAAGCTGGTGTCCCCAGTCCCTGTATGCCTCTTCAAAGAGCAGGCTGGAGATTCCCATTCGCCTCATGTCGGGACGCACCCAGTTGCCGCTCAGCCATCCGAAGCGGATGTCCCCGAACCTGTCGGGCATGATGCAGCGATAGGCCAGCATATCATCGCCCTCAAAGCCTACATACATGATAGTATCCTCCGGTTTCAACCGGGGATTGTGAAGCCAGCTCAGGGCACGGTGCTCACTGACCGGTACAAAGGGCATATTACGGTACAGGTCTGAATCCAGGAATTCTTTCAGCCGCAGGGCATTGTATTTCTCTATCCTCATTTCCTTGTGATCGTATTTTTCCCGGCCGGGCCCTTTGCCAGGTAATAGAGATATTCACCCCTCGTATAACGGCGCGCCGATACCCTTCCGACCTCCATCTGTATCCTTTGATAGAGGAAGGGCAGCGGATCATTTTTCAGTCCCGCCGTGCCAAATGCCACATCCAGGCTGGGCATTCCCTCCGAGCGAATCTCACGGAAAAAATCACCCGGTACTCCGTCATCGCTGAAGGGAAAGGAAAATATCCCGTACCCGGTCCCCAGTTCATTCTGAATGTATTCCATGCTTTCCCTGTACTGAATCAGCCGTTGCCCGGCATCAATCTCTGAAAACAGGGGATGGTCCTTACCATGGGCCCCGATATAAAAACCTTTAGCGGACAGATCCTTCAGCTGTTCCAGGCTCATATAAGGCTTCCTTATCTTCAGGAAGGTATTGAAATCGAGTTCAAGCAGTTTAGCCACCTCATCGAGTTCAGCCCGGTTCCTGTATGATATATCCCTCAGGAAATCCCTTACGCATTTCCTGCCAGGTCCCGCCAGGTGATACCTGCTCTGCATCAATTCGGTGACCGCCGGCGAATATTTGATGCTCTCAAAGCGGTCCAGCAGGAGGCTTGATTTATACCGGTAAAAAAGGTCGCGGTTATCAACGAATCCTGTGTTGACAAAGATCCCAGCTGGAATTCCTTTCGAAATGAGAAGTGGTGCAACGATGTCGTATATTTCCGAAAGCCCGTCGTCAAAGCTGAGGAACATGGCAGGTTTTTTTCGTTTGCCGGGGGGTACGGGGGACTTCAAATCTTCCAGCCCGAGGGGTTCATAATGCCTCAGAAAGAATTCCAGGTCCTTCATGAATGCAGACCTGGACCGGACCGGGTAGACATGGGCAACATGTGGCATGAGATCGTCCGATACAGCATGGTAAAAAGGCAGTACCAGGTCCTGCCGGGTCAGACGGATCAGCCATCCCTGCGGGATCCATCTCCCCAGGGTGCCCAGGAATATTTTAAGTCCGGCTCTCATGTGCGTATGTTTATACCCGGGCCGGGTATGCTTATGATTTTCTCCATCCGAGAAAGGGAAATTTCCTGATAATTATCCTGGGATATATTGTCCGGTATGCACCAAATCCATCGAAGAAACGGGCCACGCCCGGCAGGTCAGATCCTTCGAAGTCAAATACCGGGAATTTTCCCCGCGATTTTCCGATCAGCTGGTCTATCAGTACGAACATGGCACGCGTTTCCTTGCCCGGGAGATTAGAACAGCCATTCATGTAGACCACCCGTGTTTCAGCATAACCCAGTACGGCTGCAGCCTGGAGTTCCTCACCGAAATAGAGGCCGAATATGCCTGCCCGTTCGATGCTTTCAAGTCCCCCGAAAATCCTCCTGAGGTATGCCTTCCTGGCCGGTATGTTCTCCTCCGGGGAATACTTCAGTTCGAGGTACTGCCCCACCCTGATCTCCCGGAAATCGAAAGGGTATGCCCTGCCTTTCTGCAGGTTCCGCATAGTATTGGTATTATAGGTGGTTGCCGAGTCGCCAAGGGACAGTTCATAATTCGCGCGCTCCTTATGCCTGATCCCTTCCGGAAGCTTCATATTCAGGGAATTCAGGTTAATATCAATATACCTGAAGCGGGAAGGAATGGCTGAGATAAACTCGCTGATCAGGGTTTCATCGGGAGGATCTGCCGAAAAAATCCCGAGCTGCTGTGCCAGGATGGGCTGCAGCAGCATCTGGAATCCGAATTTCCGGGTAATGGTCAGCGGCATCACTGCCTCGTAATCCCCCTTTACCAGTCCCCCCCATCCCGGAGAGGAGAGATCAAGGTACCATGAGTAGGGATACAGTGTTTCAAACGCAGCACCTGCAATGCAGCCATCCCACTTATCCTTCTCTATATCTGTATGTTCTATGAATCTGATCACGATATGGCAGTATCAAGCATTTGTAAATATACATCCTTCCAGCCATTCCATTCCCCGAAATCGCTGAAAGCATCGTTATGCCAGATGCTGACAAAGGTTCCCCGGACCGACCGGATAACAGCGGCAATCTCCATTATCCTGTCCAGGGCCTGCCGGGGAGAGAGGTGCATATAATCCTTCAGTGTCCTGTCCATTACATGGAAAGGAACGACCTTCAGTGAAGTCTGTTCTTCTCTCAGCAGGTCATAGAATAAGAATGGTCTGGAGGTCCCCGCACGGAATCCTGCAGCAGAGGCAAATCCCATGCTGTATTCCTCCCTGATCCCTGCTTCCAGGTAATCGCGGTAATTCCCGGGAAGCCGGAATTTCAGGAAATGCTGCCTGCTTGAGGTAAT
>CBFDEE010000171.1:0-6116 GCA_965603745.1 uncultured Bacteroides sp.
ATCCCGATTAATTCCATTATCAGACCTTTGTCACCCTCCGTCATTGTTTCCAGATAGCTAAGGTCTGTTCTCATAAATTGCTTATATGCAGCTGATTAAAAATACAAAGATGCGGTATACCAAGCTGAATCGTAGACTAAAAATACTTATTTTTTTTATTTTTAATAAAAATTGTCATATCCCTGGAACCTAAAAATGCTGAAATGCGTATATTTCATTGTCAATTCAAATATCTGAAACCTATGATGAACATCCTCCGGTACATTTCCTTCCTTCTGTTCCTCCTGATCCTGCCACCGGGTACCTCGTATTCACAGGAAGTCAGCCTGAAAGACAAGAAGGATGCACAGCTGGCATACAATAAAGGAATCAAGAGTGTCGATGAAGACAGTTACTGGGTTGCTCTGGAATACTTCTCTGAAGCCCTGGATCATAATCCACGCTACGCTCTGGCATACCTTACACGCGGCAAGGTTAATCTTCACCTGGATAACCTGGAAGAAGCCATCCAGGATTTTACCATGGCCATTGAGATAAACCGTGCCTTCGGTGAAGCCTATTTCTATCGCGGGTATGCAAGGATGAATGAATCCCCCGGGGAAGAAGTCCACGCGGATCTGAGCGCGGCACTGATGAACGGTTACAAGGAAGCGTTCGTGTATTATTACAGGGGACTCTACAAACTGCTCCAGGATGATTATACAGGGGCCATAATTGACTTTACCGAAGCTGTGGAACTGGACGAAGGGTATTCGCTTGCCTACCATGACAGGGGGACTGCAAAAAGGCTGCTGGGGGATTACCAGGGCGCCATTTACGATTACCGGCAGGCCGTAAACTACGATCCGGATTTTCCACAGGCATTCAATAACATGGGATCAGTCAAGATCTACCTGGGAGATTTCCAGGGTGCGATTGATGATTATACGGTTGCCATCAGGCTGGATACGGGATATTACCATGCATACAACAACAGGGGAAGCGCGAAGTTCCAGATGGGTGATTACAACGGGGCCCTCGAGGATTTCGAACACGTGATCCGGTTTAAGGAAGATTACCCCCTGGTATATAATAACAAGGGAAATGCCCTTACCAAGCTTAATAATATCACGGAGGCACGGGAGAGCTACGATATGGCCCTGCAATTAAGTGATGATTACGGCCTGGCCTTCCTGAACAGGGGATTCGTCAGGGAATTGCTGGGAGACCTGGACGGGGCATGCGAGGACTGGACGAAGGCAGCTGAACTGGGTATTGAGGAAGCTGCAGAATATCTAAGCGAATGCGATCAATAAAATCTATCCTGAGAATGAATTATCTGAGGTACTGTTTTCTGATTTGTTCATTATTCCTTTTTCCCGGAATAATGTTCTCACAGCAGCAAGTTAAAATAAAGAAGTCCGAATTCAAAACGGAACAGGAGCTTGGCTTTAAGCTGGCCTGGGAGAATATCAGACTTGGTGACAAGTATTTCAAGGCCGGCAAGGGAACCTACCGGGAAGCGCGTGAACATTACCTGTTTGCCACAAAATACAATCCAGATAATGCCGAACTGAATTATAAGATAGGTGTCTGCTACCTTTTCTCGGATGATAAGTTTGAAACGATAAAATATTTCACTCGGGCTTACCTGGCCAATGAAAATGTGGCCTCGGATATCCACCTTCTTGCGGGACAGGCATACCAGCTTATCCTTGAGTTTGACGAAGCGATAAACCAGTACGAGAAATACAAGGATGAAGTTGATCCCAGGCAGCTTGCCGGGGAAATAAATAAAATCAATAAACATATCAGGGAATGTGAGAACGGAAAAGAGCTCGTGGCCAATCCCCTGAGGGTGATCATCAATAATGTCGGACCCGAGATCAACTCGGTGGGCGATGATTACAACCCGATCTTTGCCCCGAATGATACGGCCCTTTACTTTACCAGCCGGCGGGAGCACCATGAGAAAGCCAAACGCAGCCCGATAGATAACAAGCATTATGAGGACGTGTATATGTCCTCTGCCAGTGGAGATGGATGGAGTCCCGCGAGAAATATAGGCAAGCCCATCAATGCCCTGAACCATAATACGGCTGCCGTGGGACTCTCGCCCGATGGCAGGGATATGTTTATCTACAGGGGATACAAAGATGGAGGAGGAGTTTTCAGGAGCACCCATAAGGACGGGAAATGGACCTCTCCTAAGAAAGTAAGCACAAAACTCAATTCAAAGGACCGTGAGACAAGTTTTTGCCTCAGCCCGGACGGGAATACGGTTTTTTTCGTTTCTGACAACGAAAAAACCACTACCGGCGGAAAGGATATTTACTATTCCAAAAGGAATGCTAATGGGAAATGGATGGACCCGATAAACATCGGATCCGAGATAAATACACCCTACAATGAAGAAGCTGTGTTCCTTTCCCCCGACGCAAGAATTCTGTACTTTTCCAGCAAGGGACATAATACCATGGGCGGATTCGATGTTTTTAAATCCGAACTGAACGACTTCGAGGAATGGAGTCCGGCCGAGAACATGGGATATCCCATCAATTCCCCGGATGATGATATCTTTTACAAGATCACCGGCAAATCAAGATATGCGTATTATTCGGCTAACCGGATGGGCGGTCTCGGCGGCAAGGATATTTACAGAATAGTATTCCTGGGTGAGGAGAAGGAAATGAAAATGAGTATGGAGGATATCCTGATCGCAGGTGTGCCCGAGGAGGGGAAAACGGGATTCTTTACACCCCCTGTGCCCATCGGTATTGACACATCCTATGTCCTGACCGGTAAGGTGTTTGACTCGGAATCCCTCGAGGGGATCATGGCCAAGCTGGACTTTATTGATGTGGATGAAGGCCGGATCATCGCCACCTCGATGGCGAACGATACGGGATATTACCGTGCCAAACTACCCGAAGGTAAGGCCTACGGAGTGGAAATCATGGCCACTGATTACCTGTTCTTTATTGATATACTGGACCTGTCACAGGAGAGCTCGGATGAGGAGATCCCTCGTGATTTCGGACTCGATAAGGTCGAGGTTGGGACCACGGTGGTACTTGAAAACATTTTCTTCGAAACGGCAAAGGCAACACTCAAGCCGGAATCATTCGCCCAGCTCGAAACTGTACTCAAGTTCATGGACAGCAACCCGACGATCCGGATGGAAATCTCAGGCCATACGGATAATACCGGTTCCCTGAAACTCAATACCCGCCTCTCGCAGGCCAGGGCCGAATCGGTGGTCGAATACCTTATCGAACACGGGATCTTAGCGGACAGACTCGATGCGAAGGGCTACGCCTTCTCACAACCGATCGCCCCCAACGATACCCCGGAAGGCAGGGCCAGGAACCGCCGTGTCGAATTCATGATCCTGAGCAAGTAAGCAGGACAGCGTTTTTATTCTGCCATTCGAAAGGGAGATTAATTAAGCCATCTGACATCGGGAAGCAATGTAATGGCAGCAATACATTTCAGATTCTGCGGGATGCCGGTCCGGCATCCTGTAGAATTAACAAGCCTTCTCATGTTTTCAACAACACATCGGCCTGATGGATATTATTATTATTTTTGTGCTTCGCTGAAACCACTCTATTGTAAATGAGCATGAAAGATACCCCTCTGACCCGGATACACAAGGAACTGGGAGCCAGGATAGTACCGTTCGCGGGTTATAATATGCCCCTGGAATACACGGGACTGAAAGACGAACATCTGTGCGTCAGGAACGCCGCGGGAATATTCGATGTATCCCATATGGGGGAATTCTGGGTAAAAGGCGACGGGGCAACCGACCTGATGCAAAAACTTACCTCGAACGACATCACCAGGCTGTTCAACGGGAAGGTACAGTACACATGTTTCCCGAATGGGAAGGGGGGAATTGTGGATGATATCCTGATCTACCGTTACGCTGATGAAAAATTCATGCTGGTTGTGAATGCTGCCAATATGGAAAAGGACTGGGACTGGATTAACCTGAACAACGGTGAAAACGTGATCATTGAAAATGCATCCGACCGGATGTCATTGCTCGCGGTCCAGGGACCCATGGCCGTTAAGGCGCTGCAGAAGCTTACGGAAATCAGCCTGGAGGGCATGCATTACTATACATTTGAAACGGCACCCCTTGGCGGAATCGAGGAGGTGATCATTTCGGCTACCGGGTATACAGGTGCCGGCGGATTTGAACTGTACTGCATGAACGATGAGGTTGAGCAGATATGGAAGGCCGTAATGGAGGCGGGGGAGGAATTCGGGATAAAGCCTGCGGGACTGGCAGCAAGGGATACGCTCCGCCTGGAAATGGGTTATTGCCTGTACGGGAACGATATTGATGAAACGACTTCGCCTCTTGAAGCGGGACTGGGATGGATCACGAAGTTCACGGATGCCAACTGGTTTATCGGCAGGGAGAACCTGGAGCAGGAGAAGGAAAGGGGACCGGCACGCAGGCTTGTGGGATTCAAACTGCTTGAAAAAGGGATACCACGCCAGCATTACGAGATCCTGGATCCGGAGGGAGAGATCACAGGGAAGGTCACTTCCGGCACCATGTCACCCAGCATGAATGTGGGGATCGGTATGGGATACGTTAAACCGGAACAAGCCCGCCCCGGGAGCAGGATCCTGATACGGATAAGGAAAAAGGAAGTTCCCGCCGAGGTGGTGAACCTTCCGATATATAAGAATAAATAGTACCGGTCTGCTTTATGGATGCCAGCAAAAGGAATATTGAAGTTTGTTTTTCGCCGGCACTGTTTGAAGGTTTCCGGAATCCCGAAGCCATCACAGTCATTACGGATATACTCAGGGCGAGTTCCGCTATAGTGACCGCCTTCGAGAACGGCGTTGAGCGGATCATCCCGGTGGGAACGCTGGAGGAGGCAAAGGCATACAAGGAAAAGGGATTCATGGTTGCTGCCGAGAGGGACGGGATAGTACGGGATTTTGCGGATTTCGGCAATTCGCCCTATAATTTCACACCCGAAAGAGTATCCGGCCGCCAGATCATTTATTCAACCACTAACGGTACACAGGCCATCCATGTCGCTGCCGAATGCCACAGGGTGCTGATCGGGGCTTACCTTAACTTCACCTCCCTGTCCGACTGGCTGAGCGGGCAGGACCGGGATGTGATCATTTTATGCGCCGGATGGAAATCAAAGTTCAACCTGGAGGACAGCCTGTATGCCGGCGCCCTGTCGGAGAAGCTGCTGTCTACCGGGAAATACAGTACGATCTGTGATTCAACACTGGCCGCGGCGGACCTGTGGGAGAAGGCGAAACCGGACCTCCTGGGCTATATAGAAAAGGTGGCCCAGCGCGAAAGGCTGAGAAAGAACAAGCTGGATGATGTCATCGGCTACTGTCATACGTTTGACCTTACAGGCGTAATCCCGGTTCTCAGCGGAGACCACCTTAAAAACTTATAAACAGGGCATATAAATCTGCCATAATTTTCTGAAATTTACTTCAAAATATACGACAATGAAAAAGCACAACTTTTATGCGGGACCGTCCATCCTACCTGCCTATACAATAGAAAATACTGCAAAGGGAATACTCGATCTCGACGGGATCGGACTCTCGGTCATGGAGATATCACACAGGAGCAAGGAATTCATTGCAGTGATGGAAGAGTCGCAGTCCCTCGTTAAGGAACTGCTCGATGTCCCGCAGGCTTATCACGTACTTTTTCTCGGCGGCGGGGCAAGCATGCAGTTCTGCATGGTCCCATATAACCTGATGCAGACCAAAGCCGCCTATCTGAACACCGGGTCATGGGCTAGCAAGGCCCTTAAGGAAGGCGGGTTCTTCGGTGAGGCTGTGGAAGTGGCTTCTTCCAAGGATAAAAATTTCAGCTATATACCCAGGGGATACGATCTGCCTGCAGATGCCGACTATTTCCATATTACCAGCAACAATACCATTTACGGGACCCAGATCCGTGAGGATTTTGATGTAAGCATGCCACTGGTAGCCGACATGTCATCCGATATCTTCAGCCGCGTGTTCGATGTTTCAAAATACGGCATTATTTACGGCGGAGCACAGAAGAACCTCGCTCCCTCCGGGCTTGCCTTCGTGATCATACGAGAGGATATCCTCGGGAAAGT
>CBFDEE010000172.1:0-6102 GCA_965603745.1 uncultured Bacteroides sp.
TCCCGTTCCGACAGCCCGGAAGTATAGCGCTGCACAAGATCCAGATCGTACAATAAGGAACCTTCGATAGAATCCCTGCTGCACCTGAATTCCTGCCGGCTTATTTCGAAAATATATAGTTCGCTGCCGGTCATAAAGTACTCTATGATCTTCTCATCTCGTCCCAGGTTCCGGGCCAGTCCGGAAGGATCGCTTACCTCCTGCCGGTAAAGCAGTTCATAATAATCAGGGTAGTTCGTTTCCAGCTGTCTATACAGGCCGGCGATGCGGTCTTTCAACCTGAATATCTCACCGCTGTACTGCTGTATCATGGCCTGGTCCGGCAGGGTGTCATTCTGCGCATCCACAAGGAGTTCCCGGTAAACCGAAAGCTGCTTCTTCAATTGTGATTCGAGGAGACGCACAGAATCCGGGATGCCTGGTAATTCAAGTGCTTCTTCCCTCCGGAGAACGGTCCTGAGCGTTGCATATTTGGCCTTCTCTGCAACGGTGAATGCGTGCTGCAGATATTCGGGATCGGAAGATAATTCAAAACAATCATAAGCAATATCGATACAATTCTCATAAGTCCTCCTTTCATTTTCAGACAGATACAATTTACTTTCATCCCCGATGTAGGAAGTGTGGAGAAGTTCGATTGCATTAATGGAGGAGTAGCTGGCGTTAAATGCAGCATAGAGGTAATCGTTCTTCTCCCTTCCCTTCGGCAATGAATCGGCCAGGGATCGGAGAACCATAGCTTTTTGTTTCAGGATTCTGAGATAGGAAAGGAGATCCGGCACCTTCTCAGGATCCGGATTATTATAAATCTCCCCCACATCGTATCCAGGAACCAGTGCATGTATGGCCTTCTGGTAATGATCCAGAGCCAGGCCAAGATCACCACTTTGCCGGAAATGGTCTCCCAGGAGCCTGTGTATCCCGGATGTTCTGAAATGATAATCTCCGTAATTATGACGGCATATCGACAGGGCTTTCCGATAATACATTCCGGCTTCAGGAATCCTGTCCAGTGAATCCATCATTGCCCCGTAAGCCATATAATCATGAACATAACCATAATGATCGGGGGAAAAATACTTGTCCCGCAGGGCAAATGTTTTCCGGAAATAAACTTCCGCTGTCTCATGCTTCCCGAGTTTTACCAGAATACTTGCCAGGTATGAATAATAGGCTGCCATCCGCGAAGGATGCACCTCTCCTTCGGCTTCCAGTAATTTTTCCAGATATTGATATGCCGTTTCAAAATCTCCTAGTGATTCGTATAAAGAACTAATGTTTACAATTACAACATTTTGGAGCGAACGGGACATAATTTCCTGACCTTCCATCAGCAAAATGGCCTGGAGATAATAATCGAGCGAGGCCTGGTAGTCTCCTTCATACCTGTAAATCCTTGCACGGTTGATGTATATCCTGCTGAGGTCAAAATAATCATCCCCGTATGCAGATTTATAGATCGATTCGGCCCTGTCAAGATATAACTTTGCCGAGTCCGGCCTACCGGTTCTGATATAATAACTTGATATGGAGTTATAATATGTTGCCAGTCCAGGGAATTCAGGCCCGTAAATCAGGATATTGTTCTCTACTCCCCGTGTGATATATTCCAGCCATTTCTGCATCATATTACGCTCCCTGTATACCAGTCCCAGATTAAAAAGCAGATTCCCCTTATCAACGGATGGCCTTCCGGAAACCTTCATATAGGTCACATATGCCCGCAGGTAATTCGCCTCGGCACTGTCCAGGTCTCCGTATGTATAATAAGCGGCACCCAGAACGTTGTAAACACTTGCCATCTTTTTATCGGACATGCCCAAGCTCCGCTGAAGTTCCCGACACTCCCCAAGTATCTTAATGGATTCTTCCAGCCTGTTCTGTACCATAGAAAGCTTTGCACGCACGTAGAGTGCATCTGCCCAGCTTTCAGAGTTCTTTCCGAGTTGAGATTCTATATAGGATTCCGCCTCTGCAAGTGTTCTGCCGGCATTGGAATTAAGATTATTCAGCCTGTAATAGTCCACCATTCCTAGCATGCATTCTGCAACTCTCTCATGCATGTCCCGGGTTTTAAAATATTTTCCGGCCTCACGGTAATAATAGGGCAGGCTGTCATAATCGGATCGTTCATACAGGATACGGGCCCTCTCCAGGAATTTTACTGCCCTCGATTCATCATCATTCACCGGGTATGGCAATGCACCAATTGTTCCCGGCATCAACAGGCACAGAAAGATGATTTTTCGATACATCGGATCCCTTGCATTAATGCAATTTAAAAGTACCAAACATCCCCGATCCTTCAAAAAGTACATTTCCCGGCAAATCTTCCCGGAGGTCCCAAAAAGTAATTAATTACATACTCGGCTGATTATCTGGATTTTATAGAAGAGATTAACAAAATTGAATAAAAAAATTCAAAATAGACCGGCTACCTTTTTCGTTTTTTCCGATTAAACAATAGATAGCATCATTAGCGGAATCCGAAAAGCTATTAATAGAGTAGGAGTTAAAATTAAAATCTAAGCTATGGAAACTTTGAACGAAAACTGGAAAGAATTACTGGAAGATGAACTGAATGAACAGGAAATGATCCGCGTCCGCGGGGGTGGAGGAGACGAGGATCCCGATGAACCGATTGTCAAGTAAATTCTGTACTATTCAAATTAATGCAATAAATATCAATTCATTGAATTGGAAACGGCAGTACCATATTCCGTTGACCTTCATATCGATGCGAGCACAAAAAAACTCGTACTGAACCTGATCAACAGCATCCGGTCGGTGGTGCCGGTGGCAGAGCCACCGGGACCATCAGACCCGGATATTGATACGGGGATTGAAGGCCTGGACCATGTCAGGCAGGTGCTCATGCTTGCCAGGATTCATTCGCATGAGCTGGAAGGCTTGTTCGATCCGGAAGTACTACTGCGGTATGCCAGATATGTATCAGATTACCAGGACATTATTATGAAAATCGAACAAATCCGGGATGAGTTGGAGAACTGCCGCGATTCCGCACTGAAATTCGCCAGCCAGCTGGCCGGGATTGTTGAGGAACATCTGCAGATGACTGCACCGGATGTTGAGGAAAATGAGAACAGTACTCCCTGTAAGGGTATGTCTGGTAACAACGGAGGCATTAAGCTTGAAATAGTATGAAAGCCAGACGAGGAATTAATGAGAACAGTGAAACCAACATCAGTTAATCCCGATGGTTTGATGCAGGACTGGTCAGATAAAACCATTCTGGTTGCAGAGGATGTTGCTGCGAACTACTTGCTGATTGAGGCAGTACTGAGTATAACAAAGGCAAATGTGATCTGGGCTCAGAATGGAAGGGAAGCCGTGAGGGCCTGCATAGATAATGACAATATTGACCTTGTGCTAATGGATATCCGGATGCCTGAAATGGATGGCATTGATGCTACACTAGCAATTAAAAAGATCCGGACCGATCTTCCGATCATCGCCCAGACTGCCTTCACATACAACCACGAAGATGAGAAGATCAGGGAAGCCGGATGTATAAAAGTCATCACCAAGCCCATTAGTCCCCAGGTGCTCATCAGCAGCATAAGGGAGCACATGTAATCATAGTTTTTATTCCTATCTTGACGGATCGTTTCCCAGCCGGCATTTGATGGATACAACTGTGTTTTCTGATATTTTTCTTCCGGTGACTCTCGCCGTTATTACTTTCGGACTGGGTTTATCCATTTCATCAGGGGATATCCGCAATATAGTCACACAACCCCTGAATATAACGGTAGGTTTACTCAGCCAGCTATTGCTCCTTCCGGTCATTGCTTTCAGCATAGCCCTTCTCAGCGGATTGAAAGCGGAACTCGCCGTAGGCCTGATACTTATCTCTATCTGTCCCGGAGGGGCAACATCCAACCTGGTTACCTATATGATCAGGGGGAATGTGGCGCTCTCTGTATCCATGACCGTGATGAACAGCCTGATAACACTGTTCACCATTCCCCTGATAGCTGGTCTTGCACTGGCTGTCTTCATGCATCAGGATGCAAATATTCAGCTGCCGTTTTTTCAATCGGTATTCAAAATATTCTATCTCACCGTCCTGCCTGCCTCAACAGGGATCCTGGTCAGGCATTACAGGAGCAAATTTTCCAAACGGCTCGAAGAACCTCTTCGGTATATCCTCCCTTTTCTTCTGCTGCTTGTATTTTCGGGGGTACTATTCCTGGAAAGAGGAGATGGACAGATCACCATAGGCGATTTTTTCCATATCCTTCCTTTCACCCTGACACTGAACATTCTTGCCATGATTGCGGGATTATATGCACCCCGCCTGTTTGGAATCAGCAAAATAAACCGCGTGACAATAGCCATTGAAGTGGGATTGCAGAATTCAACCCTGGCTATTTTCGTGGCTGCCAGCCTGCTGAACAATTATACCATTGCCATGGTAGCCGTGGTATATGGTTCTTTTTCCTTTTTTACCACATGGGCATTCGGATACCTGGCCAGAAAACATCTCAGAGTTTAATCGACGTTAAAAATCCCCGGATGATGATTCAACATCCACCGGGATTAGAAATGATGTTCCAGGCTCTCCTCCAGGTAGGGGTGGTTCTTCGGTATCAGCGGCGCGCGGGACAGGAAATAACCGGTCACCAGGGCAAATAGTCCCCCGTAACCCAGGAAACTTCCCAGCTCAATAAAACCGAATTGCAGGCTTCCGGTGGTTCCGGGCATGATCTGCATGTACAGGTCTATGTAATGCCCCGCCGCCAGCAGGATCAGCATGGACAGTATTAGGGGTTTGCTGCGACTTGTTTTTGTCGGCAGCAGTATCACGAACGGGATGAACCAGTTGATCAGTATCTCCACGAAGAACAGGGTTTTCCAGTATTTTTCATAAACCTTCTGTTAATCCTAATAATGACACTTCATGCACTCGATCCCACCGATATCTTCGACGCTTACCCTGTCCCTTTTGCCGCTTTTTAATTCCTGGTGCAGCTTTTCGTACTTTTCATAGAATGCATTATCGATAAACTGTACTTCCTTATCCCGGTGGCAGTTCACGCAGACCCCCGCAGCCGGGATACCGGCGGACTTGCTGTGTTCATCTGTATTGTGGCAGTCAGCACAAGATCTGGCATCCTCGCCCATCGGGATCAGTCCGTAAAACAGGCGTTCCCCCCTTTTTAACTGGTCATGGCTGAATTCATCGTGAATTCCGTGCAAAGAAGGATCCTCCCCGTTTTCTTCTGAACTTAAAAGACGGAAGGGTACGGCGAGCAGAATAATGAGAACCGTAATTGTTTTAAATGGGCAGGATTGATAATTTATGTGCCAGATCATTGTGTCCGGACATTGTGCCCGGGGTGGAAAAGCGAATCAGGGGTATGTCAAATATATAAAAAAAGTCAGCGGTAAAGATTAACAAAACCCTTCTTCTCAAGGCGGCCTGACTTACCGGCTTCGCTGATGATATAATAATAAGTCCCCGGCTGAAGCTGCTGCCCGGAAAGGTTCCTTCCGTCCCATATCAGTATGGGCGCCTCTGCCTTGTAAACGAGTATTCCTGACCGGCTGAATACCTGAATATTATATACCGTCACCCCGTTAGAGTTGACGATAAACAGGTCATTGATCCCGTCATCGTTGGGTGTAAATACATTGGGACAGTCAAGGGAGTCTTTAACAGTAACCACACGCGAACGCTGGTCCATACAGCCTTCCGGATGGGTGACCCTCAGTGTGGCCTGGTAATCATTGGCCTCCGGGAACCTGTGGATCAGGGCCCTGGTATTCCCGGTCCCCCCATCACCGAACAGCCATTGATAAATATACGGCACGGTATCGGAGGGCTGCGGGGCAGCTATGAAAACCACTGAAAACGATCCGAGTTCAAGTGTATCCGCCGACAGGAAACGTGCATCGGGAGTGGAATGCACCTGGATAAAACCCGGCTTCGGACCCATCTGTACACGGTTTACGCTTATGCTTACCGTATAGGCACCGGCTTCATTATACGACACGACCTGATCCTCCCAGCCGCTGCCTATCTGCCCGTTGCCGAAGTCCCATTCCACCGTTGTAACCGTGTCAACGAGGGCGGTA
>CBFDEE010000173.1:0-6078 GCA_965603745.1 uncultured Bacteroides sp.
CTCCAGTGGCAATGGCATGCGAACCCACAGCCCGAATGGATGTTCCTTTCCGGAAGCCAGGGATATATGAGATTGTACTGCAAGCTCACTGAGGGTGAGGATCCGAACCTGTGGGAGGTGCCCAACCTGTACCTCCAGAAGTTCCCGGCAGAAGAGTTTACCGCTACGGCAAAGCTGGATTTCCAGCCCCGTATGGACGGCGACAGGTGCGGCTTGCTGGTTATGGGAATGGACTATGCCTCCCTGGTGCTTGAGCAAATCAACAGGGACGTCCATTATTATGTTCAGACACGAATGGATGCGGCATCCGGGGGAGAGGCCATGAGAACGGAACATGTGAAGCTCAATCCAGGGGATATATACCTGAGGGTAGGTATATCGAAGTCAGCACTCTGCACTTTCAGCATCAGTACGGACGGGCAGAACTTCACCGAAGCGGGAGAAGGGTTCAGGGCCGTACCCGGAAGATGGATAGGGGCAAAGCTGGGACTTTATGCCCTGGGCAACGAACGGACAAACGATACGGGCTGGGCTGATTTTGACTGGTTCAGGGTCAGCCGGTAAGAGATTAAATGAATATATTGCACAGGTTCAATCATCAAATAAAAATTAAAATGAAAAAGATTCTGCCGATCACCGCTTCCTTTCTGCTGGCTTCTGCACTCCTGTTCAACGGGTGCGACACCGGGTCAGACGAAAGCCTGTTCCAAATACTTGTCAGCAATTCCTCAGACCTGGATTTTACAGATCTGCTGGTAGAAGCTGAGCTTCCGGCAGCAGATGAAATGCTTCCCGATTCCCTCCTGGAAAAACTGGTCCTGAGCTCCGGGGAATCCCACCCCTGGCAGCTGGCGGACTATGACCGGGACGGACATCCCGATAAACTGCTGATACTTACCGATGTGTCAGCCGGTGAGAAAAAACTGATTTCTGCGCTTGCCGTGGAAGATCCGGTATCCTTCATACAGCGTGCCCAGGCAGAAATATCCGTCAAAACCGGCGGGGCCTGGGAAGACCGGGTCTATCAGGGCGGATCCTTCGAAAATGTCAAGTGCCTCAGGGTTCCCGATGAAAATACAGATCATTCCTTCTACATCCGGTACGAGGGACCGGGCTGGGAATCCGATAAGGTCGGGTACCGTTTCTACCTGGACTGGAGAAATGCAGTAGATATATTCGGAAAGATGACCCCCGGAATGGTCCTCCAGGATGTGGGACAGGACGGTTTCGATTCCTACCATGAACCTGACGACTGGGGAATGGATATTCTTAAAGTCGGGGAATCACTGGGACTGGGATCCATCGGGATATGGGAAGAGGGAAAGGCTAACAGGGTGGCTGTAACCGACAGTGTCTCATGCCGGATCGTTTCGAGCGGTCCGATACAGGCGGAGATCGAAACGAACTATTACGGATGGCAGGCCGGGACCGTAAAGACAGACCTCAGGTCCGTACTCTCAATTTCAGCAGGAAGCCGACTTACCCACCACCAGCTTAAAACTTCCGCCGAACTGGAGAACCTCTGTACCGGCATTGTCATTGATCCCAATGCATCTTTCTCCATATCTGGATCGGAAAGCCAGGAATGGATGTACCTGTCAAGTTACGGCCTGCAGAGCCTGGCGGGTGATAATCTCGGCATGGCGGTCCTGTTCAGGTCAGCCGACCTGCTGGAGATCACGGAAGATGAGCACAGCAAGGTTGTGGTCCTGGAACCTTCGGGCGGACAGCTGGAATATTATTTCCTTGCAGCATGGGAAAAAGAGCAGGACGGGATCCGGGATGAGGCAGAATTCAAAACTTACCTGGAGCAAACAATATCCCGCCTGAGCAATCCCCCCGAGGTAAGTGTCAAGTATTGAGCAATACCTGTAAAACCAGAATTGAAATGAAAAAGCCGACAGTTTTTTTCCTGGGCCTGGCCCTCCTAACTATCTCCTGTGTAGACAAAACACGGGATGCGGGAGATCAATCTCCCTGGTCAGTCCAGATGGCGGATGCTGTAATGACAAGATATGACAGCCTGGTACATTACCTGGATCCTCCCAGGATAAAATGGGAATACGACTGGGCGATGCTTGGCCAGGCCATTGCACGCCTCGATACAGTGGATGAAAAATACGCATCCTACCTGGCGGACTATATGGATTATTTCGTGATGGATGATGGGCAGGTGAGGATCTATAAACAGTCTGACTACAACCTCGACTATATAAATCCCGCCAAAGGTCTGTTCACCATGTACAGGTATACAAGGGATGAAAAATACAAAACAGCCATTGAGGATTTCATTCAGCAACTGACATACCAGCCCCGGACACATAGCGGTGGATTCTGGCACAAGAAAATCTACCCGTGGCAAATGTGGCTAGACGGGATCTACATGTCATCCCCGTTCATGGCTGAATATGCGGCATCCTTTGAACAGCCAGCCTGGTTTGATTCCGTGGTATACCAGGTCACCCTGATCCATTCGAAAACCCTGGACCCCGAAACAGGCCTTCTGTATCATGGATGGGATGAGAGCAGGGAACAGAAATGGTCGGATCCTGAAACCGGCCTCTCTCCCCATTTCTGGGGAAGGGCCATGGGCTGGTACATGATGGCCCTGGTGGATGTACTGGAGTATCTCCCGGAAGACCATCCCGGGAATCCGGAGATCCGTGAGATCCTGCTGAACCTCTCAAACTCTCTGCTAAAATTCAGGGATGAGGAAGCAGGCATCTGGTACCAGATCACCGACCTGGGTGAAAGGGAAGGCAATTACCTGGAGACAAGCGGTTCGGTAATGTATACCTATGCCTTTGCCAAAGGGGCAAGACTCGGCTTTCTGCCGGAGCATTTCCGGGGGATAGCAGAAAACTGTTTTAAAAGCATAGTGGATTATTGTGTGGTCACGGGCAGTGACGGGTATCCGGTACTGAAACACACATGCCACGGGGCAGGTCTCGGAGGAAATCCCTACCGGGACGGCAGTTATGAATATTACATCGGAGAGGTAACCCGGGATAACGATCCCAAAGGGGTGGCGCCCTTTATCATGGCCGCTATTGAACTTGGAAAATAATGAAAAGGGTAGCAAAGGCTTCAGGCCTAATCGAAACATGGGAGTATAACATTTCAGAGGTTGCATACATGGTAGGTTACAACGATATCCGGTATTTTAGTACCTCCTTCAAAAAACAATTCGGGATATCTCCCTCCCTGTACAGGAAAATAGGGGCCTGAACTGCGTCCGGCACCAAATATTCACACTTTTTTGAATAAATATTGAACATCGGCAGGATTTCATTATTTTCATTTGCTATATTGCAAATAATAACCGCCTGACCCGGGACAAACCGGACAACAGCGAAATACCAGACCTGACTAACCAAACACTGACCAATACTCATGAACCTTAGAAAAATAACCTTACTGATCATTCCCTGTATGCTACTGATCGCAGCAGGGTGCCGTCAGATGCCTGAGCAGGATATAACTGGCATGGCGGGTTTTGAAATCAAGAAGACAATATTTCCCGACAGGGATTTCATTATTACCGATTACGGCGCCGTCGGGGACGGGATCAGCATGAATACGGAGGCGATCAACGAGGCCATCCGTACCTGCAGTGAAGCCGGGGGAGGAAGGGTAGTTATCCCTGCCGGGATATGGCTTACCGGTCCCATACGGCTTAAGAGCAATGTTAACCTGCACATTGAAGACGGGGCGCTGGTGAATTTCAGCGGGGATTTCGGCCAGTATCCTTTCATAACAACATATTTCGAGGGTAAAGAAGATTACCGGGCCATGCCGCTCCTGTACGGGAAGGACCTTGAGAACATAGCCATTACAGGTAAGGGTGTATTTGACGGAACCGGTGAAGTCTGGCGCCCGGTGAAGAAAATGAAAATGACGGCATCACAGTGGAGTAACCTGGTTAACTCCGGTGGAGTTGTCGATGAATCGGGGACCATCTGGTGGCCGAACCAGGCTACCTATGAGGCAGCAATGGATCCGGACAGGTACCGCTCTGCAGATATGCCTGATGAAGAGAGGGAAAAGGCAAAGGCATATTTCAGGCCGCCTCTCGTGCAGCTGGTAAGCTGTCATACCATCCTGCTGGAAGGCCCGGTTTTCGAAAACTCTCCGGGCTGGTGTATCCACCCGATGATGTGTTCGGACCTGACCGTGAATGAGATCACTGTTAAAAATCCATGGTTCTCCCAGAATGGAGACGGTATTGACGTGGAATCCTGCGTTAATGTGTCCATTACAAACTCAAGCTTCGATGTGGGAGACGATGCCATTTGCATAAAATCCGGTAAGGACAAGGAAGGAAGAATAAGAGGAATGCCGACCCGGAATGTCGTGGTGGATAACTGCATTGTTCACCACGGGCATGGCGGTTTTGTCGTCGGAAGCGAAATGTCGGGTGGCGTTTCAGATATCCGGGTGAGCAACTGTACATTCATTGGGACAGATGTCGGCCTCCGCTTTAAAAGCAGGCGCGGAAGGGGCGGAGTTGTGGAGAATATCCATATTGAAAATATCCGGATGATAGATATTGCAAGGGATGCAGTGATCTTTAACCTTTTTTACCAGGGATTATCTCCTGTTGAAGCAGGAGACGGCCAGGGCGGGGAATCTGCCGGCACTGTACCCGGGGTAACGGAAGAAACCCCGGAGTTCAGGAATATCATAATGAAAAATGTGTATTGCAACGGCGCTTACCGGGCGGTGAATATTGTCGGGCTTCCTGAAATGCCCGTTCATAACATCCGCATAGAGAATTCAGTGTTCAAGGCTCTGAAGGGCATTCATTGCATTTATGCCAGGGAGCTTGAACTTGACAATGTCAAAGTCCTGACCCAAAATAACCCAACCATCAACATCCTGAATGTTAAGGGAATGGAGGTCGTTGCTGTCAGCGGGAACGACCAGACCCTTCTGAAAATGCATGGTTCCGGAACAGGTGATATACTGATCCGGACGGAAGATGTTGCAGCGACCGGTGTGCTTGTTGTAAGGGGAGATGAAGTCGCCGAGGACGCACTCAGGATAGAAAGTTTATAACAGTCCTTCCTTTTTCCTCCCGGATATGCTGGTTTTCTACGAAACTGAGTTTTCCGGCAGGAGTTTTCAACATAGCCGGCGCGCAACCTTTTTAAGCAAATACAGTCCTAATAATAGATGACTGCATACCATATAGATTATCTTTGCGTTATCAAATCATTAAAAAATCCTCAATAAGTCCTTGTAATTCCCGTGAAAGAAGATAAAAGAAAGTGTGATGAATATTCTCAGAAAACCAGCAATAATTAAACCTTTTATACTTCACGTACTACTGTCCATCCTGATGATCCTTCCACCGGCCCTTGCGGCCCAGACGGAAACCCTGAGGATAAATGAATTTATGGCCCTGAACCGGACCACAATTGCAGACGAAGATGCGGAATATTCTGACTGGATAGAGATTTATAATCCCACAGCAGAAGCCGTAAACCTGATCGGATGGTCGCTGACCGACGATCTGGAGATCCCCCGAAAATGGTTTTTTCCGGGTATTGTCCTTTCCCCGGGAGAATACCTCCTGCTGTTCGCATCCGGAAAGAACAGGGCTGCTACCGGCACTGGACTTCATACAAATTTCAGGCTTTCAGGGGCGGGTGAATACCTTGCACTGATCGATCCCGATGGGGCTGCCGCAACAGAGTTCAGTCCCCGTTTTCCCGAACAGCAGACGGATTTTTCCTACGGGGCGCTAGGGAACGATTATGTGGAGTTCACGATCCCTTCGCCGGGACAGGAAAACATCGAGGAGGGAAGCCTTTATCCCGCACCGGTCATGAACGTATCCCACGGGATTTTCAGCAGTCCCTTCGACCTGCAGATCAGTTCCGGCCTGCAGGATGCGGAAATTTACTACACCCTCGACGGAAGCCTGCCTGATAAACTGAACGGCACCCTTTACACATCGGCACTGCACATTGACTCGAACACTGTGATCCGGGCAAGCTCATTTACCCAGAACGGCACACCTGGCAGGACAGCAACACAGACCTATATTTTCCCGGCCGATGTCATCCATCAGAC